>DATFVO010000269.1:0-3999 GCA_035260265.1 Methyloceanibacter sp. | reverse complement strand
CGCCAGGAGCGCGAACATGCCCAGGATAACCGTAGCGGACTGATTATTCATATCTCTCAGCACGCCGACGTAGCCCTCTGGGAACTTGCCCAGCAGGCCAATCACTGCACCGATCCCCATGAAAAGCAGAACGGGCCCCATCAGGCGCGCAATAACTGTCGAGTTTGTCATTCTTCCGTCCTTCGAGCGTTATGACGGTCTACAGGGTCTTCGATCCCAGCGCTAACTGCCTAGTTTGTTCTCTCATTCGAAGTGCGCGTCTGGGATGTTGTGGCGTCCTAGAGGGTCCGGGCCAAATCGGTTCGGCCCGCTCGTTCCCCTAAAGACACCAAGCATAAGGAAGAACAGCAAGTTACCGATTGGGAGAAACTTGAACAGGATCCACCAGCCGGACATGTCGAGATCATGTAAGCGCTTTACACCAATCGGGATGTCGCCAACGACGAGTAGAATTAACCACAACAACGCAATCAGTCCCGCGGTGGCTTCCAATATCGGTCCATACGAAGCGGGTGGAACATTTGGGGGAAGCATACTGCCAAACAGCAAGAGAGGCCCCCAAATCACAGCCCACAGCACTAAGATCCCAATCCAAAACAGCTTGCGGTTAATGCGTCCTCGAAGGCTGAAGAACAACCCACTCCAATCCATCGCGGATGGCGGAGTGCCTACGTTCAGAGAGTTCGAAGCTGGTGCGTCCATGGCGTCCCCCCGCGCCGCCGAGCATAGCAGTTCCTGAACTAAAGCTGCACGACCTGTTCAGGGTAGGTTCAGCCGGTACGACAGCGTCACTCCCTGTAAGTGATGATCTTAGAAGCTAACCTTCCTCGGCAACGGGCGCGTAGTTCAGGGGCTATGCGCCCACCCCTCTATCGGCCTTCAGCGCGTTTGTGGACACGGCGTGGACACGATGGCCGAACGACGCAAATAACGCGGGGAAATGGCACATCACATCTTGTCCCTGTACTGATGTAGCAAACCTTCCTCGGCACCGGGCACGGAATTCAGGGGCGGCCGCACGCCCGAGACCTTCCTGTAAGTTCTGAAGTTCTGAGCGCCCAGGCTGTTAGAGCCTTCGCGCTCTTATCATTTTGCGCTCGTGCGAGCGCTTGGCTTGCCTCGCCTCACGGGAACCTTTAGCTTCCCGCGCGCTTTTCCAGACCTGTCAAACCGCTGCCGGAGCAACAGCCGTGGCCTTCGAACTCCCGCCCCTCCCTTACGCCTATGACGCGCTTCAGCCCTACATGTCGGCCGAGACGTTGCAATATCACCACGACAAGCACCATAAGGCCTACGTTGACAATCTGAACAAGTTGCTGCCGGGCTCAGGCCTCGAAGGCAAGAGCCTCGAAGAGATCGTCAAGGCGAGCTACGGGAAGAATCCTGGCATCTTCAACAATGCCGGACAGGACTTTAACCACATTCACTTCTGGCCCTGGATGAAAAAGGGCGGCGGCGGAAAGAAGGTGCCCGGCGCGGTACAGGCTTTGATCGACCGCGACCTCGGCGGCTTCGACAAATTCCGCAACGACTTCATCGAGGCAGGCAAGACCCAGTTCGGCTCAGGCTGGGCGTGGCTTGCCATCAAGAATGGCAAGCTCCAAGTGACCAAGACGCCAAACGGTGAGAACCCGCTTGTCCAGCGCGGCTGGCCAATCCTTGGCGTCGACGTGTGGGAGCACTCCTATTACATCGACTACCGCAACGAACGGCCGAAATATCTCGAAGCTTGGTTCGACCATCTCATCAACTGGGCTCACGTCGAGGAGATGCTCGCGCTCGCGCCGACCAGCTAACGTCTTGCGATCGCAGTCCAAAACCAAAATCAGTAACTGCCTCCGCTCCTGCCACGGCTGATGCCCCCGAGCGTGCCGCGCTTGACGCTGTTCTTGAGCGACTGCTCGAGCACGCGTGTCGCCGCCGGCACCACGGACCGGACGATCGTCTTGCCGAAGGTTGCCCAGAAGCCGTCGCTGCGCGAGGTCCCTCCAGCCGCTTTTCCCTTCGTCTCCTGATCGTCGCCGCTCGATTGGGCTTCAGCCTGAGCGTGCGACGCCGTGCGCTTCTGCAGTATCTCATAAGCAGATTCCCGGTCCTCGACCTCGTCGTACACCCCCTTCACCGGGCTTGAGCTGATCACAGCCTTGCGCTCGGCGTCGGTAATCGGGCCGACGCGCGAATTCGGTGGCTTCACCAATGTCTTCTGCACCATGGTGGGCTGGCCCTTCTCGTCGAGGGTCGAGACCAGCGCCTCGCCGATACCGAGCTCCATGATCGCCTTCTCGGTGTCGAAGGCGGGATTGGCCCGGAAGGTTGTGGCCGCCGCCTTGACCGCCTTCTGCTCCAGCGGGCTGAAGGCACGCAGTGCATGTTGGATACGATTACCAAGCTGGCGCGACACGGTATCGGGAATGTCGAGCGGGTTTTGTGTAACGAAATAGATGCCGACGCCCTTGGAGCGGATCAGCCGGACCACTTGCTCGACCTTCTCGAGCAGCGCCTTGGGCGCGTTTTTGAACAGGAGATGCGCCTCGTCGAAGAAGAACACGAGCTTTGGCTTGTCGGGATCGCCGACCTCGGGCAGTTCCTCGAATAGCTCCGACATAAGGAACAGAAGGAAGGTCGCGTAAAGGCGCGGCGACTGCATGAGCTTGTCGGAGACCAGCACGCTGATGTAACCGCGCCCGTCGCGCGACACCCGCATCAAATCGCTGACTTTGAGCGCAGGCTCGCCGAAGAAATGATCGGCGCCTTGCTGCTGGAGCACCAGCAGCGAGCGCTGGATCGACCCGATCGAGGCCTTGGTGATATTCCCGTATTTCGTGGTGAGCTCACCGGCGCGATCAGCCAAGTCTTGCAGCAGCGATTGCAAGTCCTTGAGATCGAGCAGCGGCAACTTTTCGTCGTCGGCGATTTTGAAGGCGATATTGAGCACGCCTTCTTGCGCCTCGCTCAGGTCCATCAGGCGAGACAGAAGGAGTGGGCCCAATTCGGAGACGGTGGCGCGGATCGGATGGCCCTTCTCGCCGAACAGGTCCCAGAAGATGACGGGATAGGCCTTGTAATCCTGCTGGTAGCCGATCTCCTTGTGGCGCCCCTCGATCCATGGCTTGGGCTCGCCCTGCTCGGCAACGCCGGAAAGGTCGCCCTTAACGTCGGCGCAGAACACCGGCACGCCTTGGTCCGAAAAGCCCTCAGCGAGGCCCTGCAAGGTCACGGTCTTGCCGGTTCCGGTGGCGCCGGTGATGAGACCGTGGCGGTTGGCGAGGCGGAGATAGATGAATTCGGGCTTGATGCTCTTGCCGATATAGACGCTGTCCTTGGGCGCCGTGCTCGGCGCATCGTCTTGCGCCGCATCCTCTTTCGGCGCTGCCTTCCGCTTAGCCATCGCCGGTTCCTCCTCTGATCAGAGTCCCGCAGTCTAAACCTTCTGCCACGTCAATCGCAAAGACACGACCGGGCACGGGGCGCTAGGCCGCACGCTTCCGCGCCGATCAGGCTTCATGCTAGGAGGGGGCGAGTGGAGCTTAGAGGCTGACGATAATGGTGGAATTCTCCTTAGCTCGTGACTTTCCGCCTGCCGACGAGGCAGCGTGGAAGGCGCTCGTGGAAGAGGCACTTAAGGGAGCGCCCTTAGCCTCGCTCAGGTTGCGGAGCTATGACGGCATTACGATCGAGCCGCTCTACCCGCGCGCGCGCGACGTCAAGCCCATCGCGGGCCGCGCCGCCGGGACGCCGTGGGCCGTCCTGCAGCGGATCGACCTCCCCGACGCTGCGGCCGCTAACACTCAAATTCTCGAAGACCTGAACAACGGTGCGAACGGCATCACATTCGTGTTTCCGAGCGCCGTCGGCGATTACGGATTCGGCCTTCCGCCGACGGGGGCTGCGATCAGCGCCGCGCTCGACGGCGTCTATCTCGATGCCGGCATAGCCATCGATCTCGATCTCAGCGCGTCATCGAAGGATGCCGCCGGGCTGATGGCAACGCTGGTCAAA
>DATFVO010000268.1:0-3160 GCA_035260265.1 Methyloceanibacter sp. | reverse complement strand
ATGTTTGGTCATCCCCGAGGCGCGCTTGGCAGTTTGGGGGCCAATAATGGCGCGCATGAATCGCAACATCGCTGTGTGGCTGATCAATCTGCTCGACATTAAGCTAAACGACACGGTGCTCGAAATCGGATTCGGGCCAGGTATAGCGATCGGCCAGATGGCTGACTTGGGACTTGGGCGACCCGGCCCGGAAGGATCGCGCTTGGCTTTACGCCGAAGACGAGAAAAGCCACGGCGTAGCTAATGAAAAAATACAGGTAGTGACTGGTGATTTCCAACCGCGGCCCCTGCTGCTGGTCGTCACCGTGGCGGGGGGTCAAGAGATGATCAAGGACATCTCTTGGAATGTCCTGCTCAGCGGGGCCTGTTGTCTACTGAGCGGCCTTCAGCCTGATGCGAGCGAGAACCTTGCCGGTCTTGAGGTCGATGACGGCAATCTCGGCGCCAGCTGGCGAATTCAGATGGAGAGCAAGGCGATCGCCATCGAGGGCCAGCGAGGTGACGGTCGCATCTTTGGGGATCGGAAGTTCTGATTCGACGCCGCTGAGCGGAACGCTCGTCCTCGCACCGGTTTGCCCGCCGCCGCTGGCCTGATAGACAATTGCCGCGAGCACGAAGACAAACCCGCCGACGAGCAGAAGCCCCATCACGATCACGGCGATTTTCAGCGCCTGCACTTGCCGCGGGCTGAACACCGTCCCCGGCAAGGGGGTATTGTCTGGCTCGCTCGCCACCACCATCGTTAAAGACCTCATGCCTCGATCAAACAAATTCTCCGCACTGGAGCGCCTCACGGCCGAAGTCGACGAGAGCCATGAAGGCCAGAGGCTCGACCGCTTCCTCTCTGAGCGTCTGCCGGGCTTGAGCCGCACCCGCGTGCAGAGCCTCATCAAGCAAGGTCACGCCTCGTGCGGCGGCGCGACCATAGAGGACGTGAAATATCGGGTCAAACCGGGCGACCGCTTCGACCTTACCTTGCCGTCGATCGCTCCCTCCGGCGTAGGCCCCGAATCTATCCCGCTCAACATCGTCTATGAGGATGACGCGCTCATCGTCATCGACAAGCCCGCAGGCGTCGTTGTGCATCCTGGCGCGGGGCACGCTACCGGTACGCTGGTCAATGCGCTGATCGCTCATTGCGGGGAAAGTCTCTCAGGCATCGGCGGCGTGGCCCGGCCTGGCATTGTGCATCGCCTCGATAAGGACACGAGCGGCCTCATGGTCATCGCCAAGACCGACCAAGCGCATCACGCGCTCGCCGCGCAGTTCGCCGATCATGGCCGCACGGGAGAGCTCGAGCGCGGTTATCTTGCGCTGGTCTGGGACGCGCCGTCACGGCCGCTAGGGGTGATCGACGCGCCGATCGGACGCCATCCGACGAGCCGCACCAAGATGGCGATGCTCAAGGATAGGGGTCGTGAGGCTGTGACCCATTGGCGCGTGGTCGCGACCTTCGGACGCGGAAAAGAAAAGATCGCCTCTTTGCTCGAATGCACGCTCGAGACCGGGCGCACGCATCAGGTGCGCGTGCACCTAAGCGGGATCGGCCATCCGTTGATCGGCGATTCGCTTTACGGCCCGGGCTTCAAATCCAAGCTGCGCAAGCTTCCCGAGCCTCTGCATGGCGGGCTCGCCACTTTGGGCCGTCAGGCGCTGCACGCAGCGCATCTCGCTTTCGTGCATCCAGTGACCGGCACATTACTCAAATTTAATAGTGAGCTTCCTCCCGAGCTCTCCGAGATCGTTGAGGATTTCAAGGAACTGTGAAGAGCGGGCAGGCTTTAATCTGTGTGACAAAGGATTTATAGAGAGGGGTTCGCCGGGGTGGGGGCAGTTTGGTGGAAAAAATGCGGCTCACAACGGCCGCAGGAGACGGGCTCTCATGGCCGCAAGAAGTTTGCCGAGTGTCGGCGCGCATGGCGGTCTGACGCGCTACCTCGAAGAAATCAGACAATTTCCGATGCTGGAGCCGCAGCAGGAATACATGCTCGCCAAGAGCTGGCGTGAGCATGGCGACCGCGACGCTGCGCATCAGCTCGTCACCTCTCACTTGAGGCTCGTGGCGCGCATCGCCATGGGCTATCGCGGCTATGGCTTGCCCATCGGCGAGGTCATCTCCGAAGGCAATGTCGGCCTGATGCAGGCGGTGAAGCGCTTCGACCCCGACAAGGGTTTCAGGCTTGCGACCTATGCTATGTGGTGGATCAGGGCGGCAATCCAGGAATACATCCTGCGCTCCTGGAGCCTGGTGAAGATGGGCACCACCGCGGCGCAGAAGAAGCTCTTCTTCAACCTGCGCAAGATCAAGGGCCAGCTCAAGGCGCTCGATGAGGGCGATCTTCGACCAGACCAGGTGAAGCGCATCGCCACTCAGCTCGGCGTGACCGAGGAGGACGTCGTGTCGATGAATCGGCGGCTCGCCGGCGACTCGTCGCTCAACGCGCCGGTACGCAACGACGCGGAGAGCGGCGAGTGGCAGGACTGGCTGGTCGATGACACCATGGACCAGGAGACAGCGCTCGCCGAGTCGGAAGAGCGCGATATCCGCCGCGAGATGCTGAACAACGCGCTCAAGGGATTGAACCCGCGCGAGCGCCGCGTGTTCGAGGCGCGCAGGCTCGCCGAAGAACCGCTCACGCTCGAGGAGCTTTCGGCAGAGTTCGGCGTCTCCCGTGAGCGCATCCGCCAGATCGAGGTGCGCGCCTTCGAAAAGGTGCAGCGCGCGGTGCAGAAGGCCGCGGCAGCATCGGCACAAACGCCTGAGCCCGCCCCCGCGGGCTAAGTGAAGCGGCTTACCTCAAGCGGCGTCGAGATCGCTTATCTCGATGAGGGCAAAGGACCTGCGGTCGTCGTCGGCCATTGCTCGAGCGCCTCGCACAAGGAATGGCTGCCGCTGATCGAGACGCTCAAGGCCGACTGGCGCGTGCTCGCCCCAGACTTCATCGGCTATGGCGGCTCGGGACCTTGGCCGTCCGATCAGCCGTTCAAGTCAGGCGCCGACCTCGACGTGATGCTGGCTGTCGCCAAGAAGACTAGAGGACCGCTGCACCTGGTCGGCCACTCCTATGGGGCAGCTCTCGTGCTCGAAGCCGCGCGCCGGCTCGGCAGCCGCGTGAAGAGCCTCACGCTGGTCGAGCCCGTCTCGTTTCATCTCCTGCGC
>DATFVO010000267.1:0-4115 GCA_035260265.1 Methyloceanibacter sp. | reverse complement strand
TACTTCATCGATCTGGTCGGGGTCGAGGAACTGCCTGGCATACTTCTCGTAGACCTTCTCCCACAAGAACACGTCGAAGAGATCCGGATCGATGTGGCCGTTCAGCTTGAACTTGCCGAGTATGGTGAGCGACTCGGTGAGTGTCTTGCCCTTCTTGTACGGCCGGTCCTTGGCGGTGAGCGCCTCGAAGATGTCGGCGATCCCCATGCAGCGCGCCTGGACCGACATCTGCTCGCGGGTGAGGCCGCGCGGATAGCCCTTGCCGTCCATGCGCTCGTGGTGGCCGCCGGCGTACTCCGCCACGTTTTTCAGGTGCCTGGGCCACGGCAGCGCCTCCAGCATCTGGATCGTGACCTCGATGTGATGATTGATGATGGCGCGCTCCGCCGGCGTGAGCGTGCCGTAGCGGATGGTGAGGTTGTCGACCTCCTCGTCGCTCAGGAAATCGGTCTTCTGCCCGTCGTTGTCGCGCCAGCGATAGCGCCGCGCGATCGCCTGCACGCGGGCGATGTCCTCGTCCTTCATCGCCTCTCCGCCGATGTTGGCGCGGCGCAGGAACTCGCGGTCGTTCTCGATCTCGCGCAGGTCGGCGGCGAGCTTCGCCTCGCCCACGGCGTCGGCGCGCCCCTGCCCGAGCTTCTCCAGGCGCGCCCGCAGCAGCGCGATCTCCGCGTCGCGCTTGACGACCTCGAAGCGCGTGTCGATGAGGGCGACGCGGTCGAAGATGGTCTGCAGCTTGGTTGCCTTGTCCACCACGTGCACCGGGGTCGTCACCTTGCCGCAGTCGTGCAGCAGCCCCGCGATCTTGAGCTCGTAGCGATCGCGGTCTGTCATGGTGAAGGTCTTGAGCGGGCCGACGTGGCAGGCGCTGGCCGCCTCCGCGAGCATCATGGTGAGCACCGGCACGCGCTGGCAGTGCCCCCCGGTGTAGGGAGACTTGTCGTCGATTGCGGCGTTGATCAGGCCGATGAACGACTCGAACAGGTTTTCCAGGTGGTTGATCAGCAGGCGGTTGGTGAGCGCGATGGCGGCCTGCGACGCCAGCGACTCGGCCAGGTGCTGGTCGGCGTCGGAAAAAGGCACCACCGCGCCGCTCGCCGGGTCCTTCGAGTTGATGAGCTGGAGCACGCCGATGATCTCGTTCTCGTGGTTCTTCATCGGCACGGTGAGGAACGAGCGCGACCGGTAGCCGGTCTTCTTGTCGAAGTTCTGCGTGCCGGTGAAGTCGAACCCCTCGGCCGTGTAGGCGTCGGCGATGTTGACCGACCGGTCGTGGTGAACCGCGTAGGCGGCGACCATGGAGTGAATCGCCTTGCCTTCCTTGTCGAAGAGATTGATCGGGTAGAACGGGATCTCGACGCCGGTGGTGCCGCCCATGGCGATGCCGAGAGTGTCGTTGCGGATGATCTCGAACTTGAGGGTCCTCTCCTCGGTCATGCGGTAGAGCGTCCCGCCGTCGGCGTGCGTGACGTCCTTCGCCGCGATGAGGATCACCTCGAGCAGCTTGGTGATATCCCTCTCTTTCGAGAGGGCAATGCCGATGTGATTGAGCTGCTCGAGACGCCCGAGCAGGTCTTCCGCGCCCCGCGAACGCCCGGGGTCGTTCATGGCATGCGCTACTTGATGCACACCGCGCGCACCTGCGGCATGTCGGTGATTCCCTGCAGCACTTTCTCGATGCCGTCCTGCTTCAGCGTGCGCATGCCGTCTTCGAGCGCGGTCGCGAACATCTCCGCCACCCGCGAATGCTCCTGGATGTTCTTCTTTATGCGATCGGTGCCGATCAGCAGCTCATGCAGCCCCAGCCGGCCCTTGTAGCCGGTATTGCCGCACACATCGCAGCCCTTGGCCTTGTGGAGGACGAGCTCGCCCTTGTCATTGCCGAATTCCTTCACCCACGACTCGTAGACCTTCTGCTTCGCGGCCTTGGGGTCCTTCTTCCAGGTCGCGGTGTTCTGCAGTTCCAGCGAGTACTCCTCGAGCAGCGCGTGGATTTCCTCGTTCGTCGCCGCGTGCGGCTCCTTGCACTTGCACAGCCGCCGCGCGAGGCGCTGCGCCAGGACCCCCAGCAGCGCATCGGCGAAGTTGAACGGGTCCATGCCCATATCGAGCAGGCGGATGATGGACTCGGGCGCGCTGTTGGTATGCAGAGTGGCGAGCACCAGGTGGCCGGTCAACGAAGCCTCGATGCCGGTCGACACTGTTTCCTTGTCGCGCATTTCCCCCACCATGATCACGTCCGGGTCGGCGCGCAGGAATGCCTTCATGGCGATTGCGAACGTGAGCCCCGCCTTGGGGTTCATCTGCACCTGGCGCAGCCCTTTCTGCGTGATTTCGACGGGGTCCTCCGCCGTCCAGATCTTCATTTCCGGCGTGTTGAGGTAGCCGAGCACCGAGTGCAGGGTGGTGGTCTTGCCCGAGCCGGTCGGCCCGCACACGAAGAACAGCCCGTACGGCTTGTCGGCCGTCTCCTTGCACAAACGGAGATTGCGCTTGGAGAATCCCATCTTGTCGAGCGGGAGGGGCTCGCCGGCGGCGAGTATCCGCATCACGATGTCTTCCACGCCGCCCTGCGTGGGGATGGTCGCCACCCGCAGCTCGATGTCGAGCGGCCCGAACTTCTTGAACTTGATCTTGCCGTCCTGCGGCTTTCTGCGCTCGGAGATGTCGAGGTCGCACATGATCTTCAGGCGCGCCGCGATCGCGTTGCGGTAACTCCCCGGCACCTCGATGTAGCGCATGAGCTCGCCGTCCTTGCGGAAGCGGATCTCGGTCTTGGCTTTCCCCGGGTAGGGCTCGACGTGGATGTCCGAGGCGCCCTGCTGGTAGGCGTCGATGATCACCTTGTTGACGAGCTTCACCACCTCGTTGTCGGCCGCTGCCGACGCGACGTCCTCCGAGCCTTCGACCGCACCGCCCTCCTCTTCGTCGAGCGTCCCCAGGATGTCGCCGATGTCGCCGACGTCGGCCATCCCCATCCCCCCGCCGCCGCCGAACATGAGGTCGAGCATCGAGGCGAATTCGCGATTGGTGGTGACCCGGAAGGCGATCTTGCTCTTCGGGTAGACGTTGTTCACCATCTTCGACGCCTTGGTCTTCTCCGGGTCGATGGCGACCACCACGATGCCATCCTTGGCGTCCTCCACCGGTATCCAGTGGTTGGTCTGGCAGAATTCCCGGCTCATGTTCTTGAGCAGCTCCGGCGGCTTCATCCGGTCCTGCTTGTGGGGCTCGTACGGCACGCCGAAGTAGGTCGCCAGCGCACTCCCCAGCGCGGGCAGGTTGACCTTGAACTCATCGATCAGCACCGTCTCCAGGTCGAGGTTCTTGCGGCGCGCCGAGCGCTGCGCGAGCTCGAGCTCCTCCGCCGAGATGACGGCATTGGTGACCAGGCTGTCGTACTTCGTGCGTACCTGCATCATCGCGCCCTGGCGCTGGCGGAATGCGATAGCCAGGGTCTCGGTGAGCGCCGCGACGCCCTCCTCCATGACGGGCAGGAACGGCTGCCCGGTCTTGGAGTTGATGATCTGCACCACGCCGATCAACTCCCGCGTCTTGCCCTCGAGCACGGGCGCCACCAGCATCTGCTTGGTGCGGTAACCGGTCTTGGCGTCCACCGCTTTCAGGAAGTTCAGCTGGGCGCTGTAGGACTTGAGCTCCGCATCGTCGTAGACGTCGCGGATATTGATCACGCGCTTGTTGTTCGCGACGAAGCCCGCGATCGACTGCTCGTTGATCGGCAGCTTGATGTCCTTGAAGGAGTTCAGGCCGGTCTTGACCTTGGAAATGATCGAGCCCTTGTCCTCGCTCGAGAGATAGATCGTCAGCCGGTCGGCGTTGAACAGGCTGCACAGCTCCTGCGACAGCTCGAGGATGATCTCGTCGATGTTCTTGGTCGCGTGGATCTTGTTCGTGACCACCTGCAGCTTGGTCTGGAACTGCAGCTTTTCGGCCAGGTTGTCGTGGCTGACCGGCTTGCTCTGGAGTACGGTGCTCATGGCGCCCTCACTCTCGCTTCTCGAACCTGATGGTTAGCGGCTGATCGGATCTCGTCGGCAACCCGCCACTGTACGGCCAAGACCCGCCCGCGCAAAGGAAACATTGCCGGGACTCGA
>DATFVO010000266.1:0-9468 GCA_035260265.1 Methyloceanibacter sp. | reverse complement strand
GGGCGAGGATTTGGGCCGTTTAAGCCGGCGCCGGACCGAACACGAGAACGGCGTTCAGGCCGCCGAAGGCGAACGAGTTCGACATGGCGTAACTCACATCGCGCTTCTTGCCGACATTCGGCGTGTAGTCGAGATCGCATTCTGGGTCGGGCTCGTCGAGCCCGACCGTAGGTGGGATGAATCCCTCTCGGATTGCCTTGACCGCAGCAACAGCTTCGATGCCGCCGCCCGCTCCAAGGCAATGGCCATGCATCGACTTGGTCGACGAAATGGAGAGCTTGTTGGCGGCGTTGCCGAACACGCGCTTGATGGCGCGCGTCTCGTTGATGTCGTTGACCGCGGTCGCCGTGCCGTGCGCGTTTACGTAATCGATGTCGGAAGGAGCAAGAGCCGCATCGTCAAGCGCCTGCTGCATGGCCATCGAGGCGCCGTCGATCGACGGGTTGACCATGTCGGCCGCGTCGGCGGTCATGCCATAGCCCATGACCTCGGCGAGGATCGGCGCGCCGCGCGCCTTGGCGCGCTCAAACTCCTCGAGCATGAGGATGCCAGCGCCTTCAGCGAGAACGGTGCCGTTGCGGCGCTTGGCGAATGGCCACAAGCCGTCCGGGCTTAGCACGCGCATCGCCTGCCAGGCGCGCGTCGCGCCCCAGTTGAGCGAAGCCTCTGCCGCGCCGGCAATGCCGAGATCGACGAGACCCTCGCGGATCATACGATAGGTGAGCCCGATTGCGTGAGTAGCGGTCGAGCAGGCGCTCACCACGCCGAATGTCGGCCCCTTTATCGAATACTCGATGCTGACATGCGCTGACGCGGAGCTGCCGATTGCCTTGAGCAGGGTCAAGGGATGGGTCGCCCGCTTGTTCTCCTTGAACAGCATCTTGTAGGAGAACTCGAGGGTCGTTAATCCGCCCACGCCCGAGCCGATGATGCAGGCGGCGCGATAGGCCTGGTTGTCCTTGAGCGGGACTTCGAGTTTCGACATGGCGACGGCTTCTTGCGCCGCACAGCCGGCATATTGGGAGTATTTGTCGGCAAGAAGGAGCGGCTTGCTCTGCAGGCGCTCCTTGGGATCGAAGTCGGGAACCTCGCCGGCGATGGTGATGTAGAGATCCTCGGTCGAGAAGCTCTTCACCTGGCGTATGCCGCACTCGCCGTTTTTGAGCGCGGCCCAAAACTTGTCTACCCCAGTGCCCAAAGGAGTGACGACGCCCTGGCCGGTGACCACGACGCGCCTGCGCCCGTTAGTGTGTGTCATGTAGTGCTAAGCCGTAACTCCAAGCCTGGTCGACGTCCCGGGAAAGCGTCCGTGCGGAAATGGCCGATTCAAGCCGCTGCGCCGGAGGCCTTCGTCTCTGCGATAATGCCTTTCACGCGATCGACAACGGACCCGACCGTCGCGAACGCTTCAACCTCTTCGTTCGCATTATACGGAATTTCGATGCCAAAAGTATCCTCAATGTCGAACACGATCACGGCGAGGTCGAGCGATTCGATCTCAAGTTCGCTGAGGGGCGTTTCGAGCGTGACGGTCTTCGACGGATCCTTCATGTTCTTACGCAGAATCTCAATGATCTTGGTCGCCACCTCGTCCATATCGCTCTCCCTGCCCCGTTGAGGGGTCCGTGTCTAATGGTCCCTGGCTAAATCATAGCTAATTCGAGGGCAAGTCGGGCATTGGAATAGACTTAAAAACTTGTCGAGTCCACCCGCGTTCTTGCCGATTTCATCGTCCCGCCGATGGCTCTAATCCCCAACAAAATTGGCGATTTTGCGCCTGCTCGCGCCACGGTTTCAGCATAATCCCGACGGGGCTGGAACCGGCTGTCTCCCTGCCTCTTAACCCGCTCGTGCTATAATAATATGCTCTAGTGGGCCTGCGGCCAATTGCCCTCCAATGATAGATTCGCGACCCATTAAGCGGCGGTAAAGCAATACAAACGCGGCATCTATGGCGAGGAGGCCCAATCGTTTGGCGTCGCAGCCAGATCTTTCACCCCTCAGCACTCGGCCCTGCGGGGGACAAGCCCCCGATCGTCCCTGGCTCAAGGTGTACCCACAGGAAGTTGTGTGGGACGCGGACTTTCCCCCGCAGCTCATGGTCGCTTTGCTTGACGATGCGGTCGCGGCTTACGGCAAGCGCCCCTGCATCTATTTCGTGGGCAAACGCTTGAGCTTCGCCGAGATCGGCGAGCTCTCCGACCGCGCCGCCAAGGGTTTGCGCGAGATTGGCGTCGGCGAAGGGGTCAAGGTAGGGCTACTCCTGCCAAACACGCCGACCTTCGTGATCTTCTATTACGGCGTGCTGAAAGCGGGCGGCACGGTGGTCAATTTCAATCCGCTCTATAGCGTCGAAGAGATCGAATGCCAGGCCGCCGACAGTGGGACCAAGATCATGGTGACGCTCGATCTGGCGCTCACTTTCGACAAGGTCGAGGTGCTTCTCAAGCGAGGCGTGCTCGACAAGGCTGTGGTGGCAAGCTTCACCGCGCTTCTCCCTGCGCTGAAATCCGTCGGCTTCAAGCTGACGCAACGCACGAGGCTCGCCAACGTGAGCGCCTCCACTGCAAAAGATAAGATCGTGCGCGAGCGCGACCTGCTTGCCAATGACGGGCAATACGAGATGCCCGCTATCACGACCGATTCGATCGCGGTCCTGCAATATACCGGCGGCACGACTGGTACGCCCAAAGGGGCAATGCTCACTCACGCCAATCTCTCGGCCAATGTCGGTCAGGTGAAGGCCTGGCGCCGTCAGTTGGGGAAGGCGGAAGGTAGCGTGCTCGGCATTCTTCCTCTGTTTCACGTGTTCGCCATGACCACGGTCATGAACCTCGCCATCAGCGAGGGACTCGAGATGATTCTCCTGCCCAAATTCGAGCTGATCGAGACGCTGAAGCTCATCGGTAAATTGCGGCCAAGGATGATGCCAGGCGTCCCGACACTGTTCAACGCCATCGCCCGCCATCCGCACGTGAAGAACTTCGACTTGTCCTCTCTCGAATTCTGCATCTCGGGCGGCGCGGCTCTCCCCTTAGAAGTGCGACGCAACTTCGAGACGCTGTGCAAATGCCACCTCGTCGAGGGCTATGGGTTGAGCGAGACGTCCCCGGTCGCGACCTGCAACCCGATCCGTTCTCCGAAAGACGGTTCGATCGGCATTCCCCTCCCCGGCACGGATATTTCCATCCGCTCGCTAGACGATCCGCATGTGGTGATGCCGACCGGAGAACCCGGCGAGATCTGCATCGCAGGGCCTCAAGTCATGACCGGTTATTGGCGAAAGCCGGAAGAGACCGAGGCAAGCTTCGTCGGGCGCTTCTTTCGCACCGGCGATGTCGGCTACATGGACAAGGAGGGCTTCATTTTCATCGTCGACCGCATCAAGGACATGATCAACGCTTCGGGCTTCAAGGTCTACCCGCGGCGGATCGAGGATGCGCTCTACGAACATAACGCCGTTGCCGAGGTGACCGTGGTTGGCATTCCCGACGAATATCGGGGAGAAGCGCCCAAGGCCTTCGTCAAGCTCAAGGAAGGCAAGGACGCAACAGAGCAGGAGCTGCTTCAGTTCCTGCGGGGCAAGCTGTCGAAGATCGAGCTGCCGGCGGAGATCGAGTTCCGCGATCAGTTGCCCAAGACCATGGTCGGCAAGCTGTCCAAAAAAGAGCTGCGCGCCGAAGCCACGCCTCGACGGCGTTAGGACGCGTTCGCGCCCGCTCTTTCCGAAAGCTAGATCCTAGTTAGACGAGCGTAACCAGGGCAGGAAAGGTTCCTCCTGCTGCATCTGCTGACGCCGGAGCTTGCGCAGTTGGCGCCGCGTCAGTGGAGGCCCCTCGGCCATGCTCGCCTCGGCCGCAGCCGGGGGCGGAACGTCAGTTCCTTGCGCGTTGGGATCGGCCTCCGCCGTGGTTTCCTCTTGCGGGGCAGGAGCAGCTTGCGCCGGCGGCGCCGCTTGTGCCTCCGGCTTGACCGCCGCCTTGGCAGCGGACGCGGTGGCGATCGGCTTCGGCTTCACCTTGGGCTTCTGCGCGGGGAGAGGAACCGGATCTTCTGCCTGGCTCGCGGTTTGCGCGCCGCTTTGAGCAGAGGCAGCGTCTGCTGGAGCCGGCTTGGCGGCCGCAGTCACCACGGGGTTCGCTGCTGGAGCCAGAGCTGCCGGCGCTGAAGCAATCGGTTTCGTCATATCGATCATGCTCGACACGTTCTCGCCCGAGACCGTCTCGGCAGCATCAGGGTTCGTCGACACGGAGAGGAAACCGTATCCAGCTTGCGGGTTCTGCTGAGTCGGAGGCGATGCTGGCGCGGCAATCTCTGCTTTCGACACGACCGCGGTCGCTTGCGCGGCCGGTGTGCCTTGCGGTTCCGCCATGGCCTGAGCTTCGCCCGTGGCAACGGGTCCCGGCGCGGCGGCTGATGCGCTTTCGGCATTCGCCGGCTTAGCTGCTTCAGCCCTTGCAATCGCCGGAGCGCCGGGCGACGAAGGAACAGCGGGAGCAACAGCATGGGCGGGGGCAGAAGACGGCTCCGCAGAAGCCTCGATTTGCTCGGTGCCCTCGGCAGGCGCAGCAGGCGTTAGCACTTCAGGCGCGGACGTTCTGAGCCATTGCTTCTCGCCGCACAGCAGCCAAGCCTTGCAGCCTCTGAGCTTGATCTCGCTGCGAGACATGAGCGTGAGCGTGGCAGAATAAGTGTGCCCGTCCTCGGGATTGTAGATCTGACCGCTCCAAGTTGCCGGAGCGCTCTGCGTCATTCCGCTGAAAAGCGGCAGCCCTACGATTGGACGGTCGCGCATCGAGGGATTTTCGTTGCGCAGGTCATGCAGCGCTTTTCCCGCGCTGTCTTTGGGGTTCTTGAGCCAGACGATCTTGGCGCAGAGTTTATCTCTGCCGCACTTGAAGACCTGGATCTTAGACTCGCGTTCGGCATCCGGCTTGTACCAATAGCCAGTGGGATCGGAGCCCGCCGCTTGGGACTGGCTGCAGGGAACGAAGATCGCAGCCGTCAGGACCCCAAAAGCCGCAGCCAACGCATGATTCCTCATAAGGACCTCCGTAAAGGGTCGCGCCTTCGGCGCCGGAGCGCCTTAGCCATTGCTCTTCTCGCCCCCTGTCCCTGATGGGCCAATTTTGCGGCCCTTTTTTGCCCGGTGGAGGGACCCATCACACCACCCCCGCCGCAATTTCTGCCGGTTTTTCGGCCTTTGGCAAGACATGCATTTCCACGCCTTCCACAATGGCCGCGACGCCCATACCACCGGCTGTACAGATCGAGATCAAACCCCGTTTTCCGCCACCTTTATGAAGAAGTTTGGCCATAACTGCCAGGATTCGGGCACCAGTTGCAGCAAAAGGATGCCCGAAAGCAATTGACGAGCCCTTGACGTTGAGCTTTCCCCGGTCGATCGGCCCCAACGCCGCGCTCCGTCCGAGACGCTTGCGGCAATACTCCTCCGATTCCCATGCCTTCAAAGTGGTCAGCACCTGCGCAGCAAAGGCTTCGTGAATCTCGTAATAATCAAAATCCTGAAGGGCAAGCCCGGTTCCCTTGAGAAGTTCGCTTACGGCGATCGTCGGCGCCATCAAGAGACCTTCTCCTTGGACAAAATCTACGGCCGAAGTGCGACCTAGGCTGAGATAGGCCTGAACCGGAAGGCCTTGTTTTCTGGCCCATTCCTCCGACGCGAGCAGGACCGTCGCAGCGCCGTCGGTAAGCGGCGTAGAGTTGGCCGCAGTGATCGTGCCATGGCCCGAGCGGTCGAAAACCGGCTTCAGCTCGGCCATTTTCTCGAGCGAAATGTCCTCGCGAATGTTGTTGTCGCGGAACACGCCGGCGCAGGGGACGACGAGGTCGTCCATGAAGCCTTCGTCATAGGCCGCCGCGGCCTTCTTGTGGCTCTCATAGGCGAACAGGTCCTGGGCCTCGCGCGTGATTCCCCACTCCTTGGCCATCAGCTCGCAATGCTCGCCCATGCTTAAGCCGGTGCGTGGCTCCGAGATCGAGGGCGGCTGCGGGGCAAGCTCGGCCGGGGTGAACCCTTTGAACACGGCGGCCCGCTGGCCGAGGCTCTTCGCGCGCGACAGCTGAACGAGCCGTTGGGCGAACTTGCGCTGGAACACGATCGGCGCATCGCTCGTCGTGTCCGAGCCGAGCGCGATGCCAGATTCGACCTGGCCGGTGGCAATCTTCGCGGCAAGGCCGAGCGCGCCGGCGAGGCTCGTGCCGCATGCCTGCATCATGGTGATGGCAGGCGTGGTCGGGGCGAGCGCGCTGCCGATCACCGCCTCGCGGGCGAGGTTCCAATCCTTGGCGTGGGTCACGACGGCGCCGCCAACCACCTCGTCGATATGCACGCCATGAAGCCCGAAGCGGTCGACGAGGCCACCAAGCGCGGCAGTTAACATGTCGAGATTGGAGAGCTCGGCATAGCCTGTGTGTGAACGGCAGAACGGGATCCTCGACCCACCAAGGACCGCGACCCGCCGCATCGGAATTCCGGCCATGATATTCACTGCGGGGCCTCTCTAGTCATGCGGCAGCAGCGGTTGCTTCAGCTGCCTGCTCTTGCGTGCGGCGGTAGTGAAGCGGACCGCCGCGAAACGGCGCAAAGCCAGTGCCGAAGATCACGCCGGCATCGGCATGGTCGGCGTCGGGGACAATCTTGTCTTCGAGCGCACGCCCGGCTTCGTCGATCATCGGCTTCACTAGCTCACGGCCGAGGCGCTCGAGCTCTGCAGGGTCGTAGCTGACCTCTTCGCGCTTAGGCTTGCCCTTTTCCCATACGTAAAATCCTTCGCCAGTCTTCTTGCCGAGCTTGCCCTGCCGCACGAGGCTTGCCAGCACGTTGTCGGTTTCGGGTGCAAGCCCAAGCTCCTCACCCACGTGGTTTGCGATATCGAGGCCGACCAGATCCATCAGCTCCAGCGGTCCCATGGGCATACCGAATTTCAGTGCAGCCTGATCGATCTTCTCGCGCGCCTCGCCGAGCTGGTAGCGGCGGACGGCTTCCATCAGGTATGGCGCAAGCACACGATTGACGAGGAAGCCTGGGCAGCTCTTCACCACCAGCGGCAGTTTGTTGATGGCGGTCACGAAAGTGCACGCCTTGCGCACCTCCTCCTCGCGCGTCCCCTCGCCGCGCACCACCTCGACCAAAGGAAGCTGCGCCACGGGATTGAAGAAATGCAGGCCCACCAGCCGGCCGGGGTCGGCGAGGGGCTTGGCGATGTCCTCGAGCCTAAGCGACGATGTGTTGGTGGCGAGCACAGCGCCGGGTCCGACCTGCTTCTCGAGCTCCTGGAACAGCTTCTGCTTGACGTCGAGCTTTTCGACGATGGCCTCGATCACCACATCGGTATGTTTGATGTGCTTGCCCTTAGGGTCGGCGATGAGTCGCGCCACGGCTGCATCGATCGCCACTGGCGTGCGCAGATGCCGTTTGAACAGGCCCTTGGCGCGCGAGAGCGCCTTCGCGATCTGGCCTTCGTCGACATCCTGAAGACTCGCCTGCATACCTGAGACCACGCACCAAGCGGCGATATCTCCGCCCATCGTGCCCGCGCCGATGACATGCACCTTGCGCGGCTTGAAGCCGTCCTTCGGCGCCTCATCTTTCAGCATCTCCGATAGCTTGAACACACGGCGCAAGTTGCGGGAGGTCTCGCTGACAAAAAGCGGCGCAAACATCTCGGTCTCGGCGATGCGCATGCTGACGGGGTCGTCGCCGAACTGTTCAAAAAGATCGATCAGCCGGAACGGCGCCGGATAATGCTCCTCGCGCACCTTCTCTGCCGTCTTGGCGCGCATCTGCTTCGCAAGCAAGGACCGCACGGGTCGCTTCAGCATGAGCTGCTTCCACCAGGGCGCACCCTTCGAGTGGCGCTTCTGCAGCACGGCTTTGCGCGCCGCCCAGCGGAGATTGTGGTGCGTCGGGGCGAGCTGATCGACGAGGCCGATCGCCTTGGCCGCGGTGGGGCGGAGCATCCGGCCCGTGAGCATGGCGGTCATGGCGTCGGTCGGCCCTGCGAGCTCGATCGACCGCACCGTGCCATTGAGCCCGGGGAAGATGCCGAGCTTCACTTCGGGGAAGCCGAGCCGCGTCGCCTCCTCGCGGTCGGCGATGCGCCAGTCGCAAGCGAGCGCAAGCTCAAGGCCCGCGCCGAGACAATAGCCGTGAATGGCAGCGGCCACCGTCACCGGCAGCCGGTCAATGCGGTCGATCAGCTCGAGCGTCTGCCGCACCACCTCTTTGATCTTTGGCTCGGTATCGAAGCTCTGGAACTCGCGGATGTCGGCGCCGGCGACGAAGCTGGTCTCCTTGGCACTCATCAGCACGAGGCCCTTGACCTCACCGTTCGCCGCGGCCGTCTCGACCGTCTTGACGATCTCGCCAAGTTCCTCGGTGGGACGGCGTCCGAGCGAGTTCATGCTCTCGCCCTTGCGGTCGATGATCGCCCAGGCAATGCCCTCGAAGTCGATCGAGAAGCGCCAGTCCTGCAAGTCTGGAAGCGTCATCGCCATGATCACCTTACTCAGCGGCAATATGCTCTGGCCGGTCCGGCCTGGCACCGACTGCATCTGCGACCTTTGGCCCGGTCGCTACGCCCGGCGCCCTGCGCGATAACGCCACAGCATCGAACTCGTCCACCGCGATGACCCGCGCCATCAGGTCGCGAAGCTCAGCAAGATCCGCGGCTTCATCGCTGGTCAGCACGCCCTTAACCTCAGCCTCCGCGATCCAGTCGTTGTTATGGAAGCGCTGCACTTCGCCCTTGCGGATGGCGCGCTCAAGCTTCTTGTCGGCCTCCTCGCAGGTGACCGTCCTGAGCAGCGTATATTCGAGCAATCCCATCCGGTCGCTCGGATCGTTGGTGATGAAGATGTCCCTGGTGAGACGGTCGCGGAACTCACCTGGCTGAAGCGCCGCACGCACGATCTCCTTGCCGGCATAGTCGCTCGCGGGCCGTCGTGCGCCGAAGGGAAGGACCAGCGGCCGCATCAGCCACGCAGCCCAGCGTACCGGGAAATTGCGCAGGGTGCCGAGCAAGCCCTGGTCGAAACGATAGAGGCAATTCTGTGCGCAATAATCTACCAGCTTAAGGTCTGGCTTCGGACGTCCGTCATCGACATAGCGTTTGAGAACAGCCGATAGGAGATAAAGTTCAGTGAGCGCATCGGCCATGCGGCCGGTGATCTTCTGCTTCGTTTTGAGGCCGCCGCCGAGCAGCGCCACGGTCATATCGGCGACAAGGGCAAAGGAACGCGAGGCGCGTGCAAGTTGGCGCCACCAATAGGCCGTGACTCCCGCATGAGGAGGTGCAGACGCTAGCAGACCGAACGTCAGATTGTGGAACAGCGCGCCGGCGACATTCGACACCGTGAAGGCGACATGATTGTCAAAGGTCTCGGCGAAGATTTCGAATCCCCGCTCACGATCCGGATTTTGCAGCGCCTCGATCTCGGTGAAGA
>DATFVO010000265.1:0-2329 GCA_035260265.1 Methyloceanibacter sp. | reverse complement strand
TACGGACGAACTGCCGTGCCTCCTTCGTCATCGCCAGGTGCTCGGCCGCGATGGAGACCATTGCCTGAGCGTGAGCGTAGACAGCAAAGCAGGGGTCGAGGCCGCCGGCGATTCGCTGCTCGAAACCGTCGCGATCGATCTGCGCCTCCTTGAACAGCTGCCTCGCCGAGCGGTGAGCGGCCAAGTCGACAACAGGCGCTCTCGCCTGGGCAGCTACATTTCGGGCAATTCTGTCGGCGGTCGTGCCCATGGCGGCATTTCTCATATTGAAGGCCACATGTGATACGCGCGACTGCTGTAGACATACAGGATGCGCCGGTCTCGACGAACTCCTCCATCATCACTGCCTGTGGATTTCGGGCCTTATACAACGCACTAATCGCTGGCGGCGATAGCGCTGCGCGGAAGAGTGAACTGGGCAGCGGTGGGAGCAAAAGATAGCTGGTAACGGGGACGGCACCCCCCGCCGATCCCGCCATCATGATTGCCTGAGCCGGGCCGGCAGTCTGCGCCCCTTATTCCTTCTTTTCACACGGGGCGCGCGCGCCACAACCGCACATCGGTGCAGACTGCACCTAAGGGCAGCGGCAACGCAGTCGTGCCCTTGGCGGTGCAATGAGAATGATGCGAGCAAGATAGACTTTCTTCTCCAGCACCAATGTCGTCGCGACCCGGCAAGATGTTGGGCGCGTTTCCGACCGCCCTGTCTGGCCCGCTGCTCGGGTACGGGTCTGTGGCTCCCCATGAGTCGGAATTCGGTGGGAAAGATGGACAAAGAAAGCCTTAGAAAACTATGGAACGAAATTTCTTTCCCACTTTACGCTAAGTCCCTGATTTTGCTAAGGGATGTGGTCCACATACGGGGCGCCAAAGTGTAACAAACTCGACCCTTGATTTTTCTTATTTGTTACCCGTCAAGCCCAGGACGGCCTTCTGGGTGTAACAAACTCATGCCTCGTCCGGTCGAGGCGGCGCGCCCGCACGAGGTGAATGGGTTCTGGTTCCTGGTTCGCAGGGTACCGGCCGAATTTGCCACCTACGACACCCGCAAACTGGTTCGCCAGAGCACGGGGATTCGGAGCGTCGATGATCCCCGCGCGGTCCGCGCCGGCGAAGTCGTCACCAAGCTCCATGCAGAACTTATCCGCTACTGGAAAGACAAACGGCGTGGCCGGGACCGCGACGGCGAAGCCAGATATGAGCAAGCCTGCAATCGCGCGCGCTCCTTGGGTCTTAACTACGTCCCTGCAGCAGACGCCGCGGTCAACCTCACCCTCGACGATATTTTGCGCCGCTTTGAGATTTTGACCCGCCGCGGCACCGCAGACAGCGCTTCGGAAGTGAGCGCCGTGTTGGGTGGAGCCTCTGCGCCCCTCGTCATGCTCGATGATATGGTCGACGAGTTCGAAGAGATCATACGCGCGTCGCTCAGATCGAAATCCATACGTCAAAGGAAGAAGTGGCGGCAGCCCAAGGAGACGGCGCTCAGCGTTTTCGTTGATCTCGTCGGCAACCGTCCGATCACGTTACTAACGCGAGCTGATGCTCTTCGATTGCGGTCGCATTGGCAGGACAGGGTCGTGGCTGGAGAGGTGCAGATCGGCACAGCCAACAAGTGCTTCTGTCACGTCAGCACAATGTTTCGCGCCATCAATGAGAGCAAGCAGCTGAAGATCGTATGACTCCGCGATCTCACTCTCGAAGCTGTAGAACTTCCTCTATTCGCTCCGGCATAGCCGGAGGCTTAGCGGGAGAGTTAGGCCCTCGCTAACCACGTACGCTCGTTGGGTATCGCGTCATCACGACGGGTGGCTGGTAAAATTTCGACCTTCCCGGTCGGTGGACGGCAATCGCGCTTGACTCTTATCGGCCACCTTAGCGGTGAATTCGGCAAGATTACCCGTTGCCGCGGTAGACGTTACGGATTGCGCGCTCTAGCGCTTCCGTCGGCACCTTTTCGAATTGCTTGTCGGAGTCGATCAATCGCTGAACCATCGAGGGAATGAACTTTTCCCAACCGATGTGCTCTCTCGCGCACCTGTCAGCGTCGCGCTCTATTTCTTCTGAGCGTGTGACAAAGTCGAGCGTGTCCAGCGCATAGTGCCTGAGCTTAATATGACACGCTTCATGAGCGGCCATGTATTCTATAAATACCGGCGACGCCCTGGCGAGATCTGCATCGCTTGCAATGACCTTGCAGCGGACCTCTTCGGCAACACCATTGCACTGCGTCTGCGCCTCGAAGCCCCTCCAAAGCTTGGCCTCTAACACGAAGACGGAAACCTTGATATCCATGACCGCAACGAAGCGAAGCACATGAGCCTTGAAC
>DATFVO010000264.1:0-4876 GCA_035260265.1 Methyloceanibacter sp. | reverse complement strand
TAAAGATATGTTTATATCTTCTCAGAGAGGAGTTCAAGACCCGGCGAACTAGGGTTTCTCAAGCCCGGGCGAATTTCTTGTATTTGATGCGCTTCGGCAGCACGGCGTCCTCGCCCAGCCGCCGCTTCTTGTCCTCCTCGTAGTCCTGGAAATTGCCTTCGAACCATTCGACGTGGCTGTCGCCCTCGAAGGAGAGAATGTGCGTGGCGATGCGGTCGAGGAAGAAGCGGTCGTGGCTGATGATGACCGCACAGCCCGGGAAATCCTCGATCGCGGCTTCCAGAGAGGATAGCGTCTCGACGTCGAGATCGTTGGTCGGCTCGTCGAGCAGGAGGAGGTTGACGCCTGACATCAGCACCTTCGCAAAATGCACGCGGTTCCGCTCGCCGCCGGACAGCTGACCGACCTTCTTCTGCTGGTCCGGGCCTTTGAAATTGAACCAGCCGACATAGGCGCGCGACTGCACTTCGCGATTGCCGAGCTTGAGCACATCGTTGCCGCCGGAGATCTCCTCGAACACCGTCTTCTTACCATCCAGCGCGTCGCGCGACTGATCGACATAGCCGAGCTTGACTGTCTCGCCGATGCGGATCGAACCGTCGTCGGGCTTGTCTTGGCCCACGATCATGCGGAACAGCGTGGTCTTGCCGGCCCCATTAGGCCCGATCACGCCGACAATGCCCCCGGGGGGCAGCTTAAAGGAAAGATCATCGATCAGGAGCCGCTCTCCGAAGCCCTTTTCGAGGTGCTCGGCGTCGATGACGACATCGCCGAGCCGCGGTCCTGGCGGGATGGTGATCTGCGCCTTTCCTGCCCGGTCCTTGCCGGCCTCTGCCAGAAGCTCTTCGTAGGCGCGGATGCGCGCCTTCGACTTGGCCTGACGCGCCTTGGGACTGGCCCTGATCCAGTCGAGCTCGCGCGTCAGCGTCCGCTCGCGCGCCTCGTCCTGCTTGCCCTCGACATCGAGCCGTTTAGCCTTCTGCTCAAGCCAAGACGAATAGCTGCCTTTGTAGGGAATGCCGGCACCTCGATCGAGCTCGAGCGTCCATTCGGTGATGTTGTCGAGGAAGTACCTGTCGTGCGTAACCATGATCACGGTGCCGGGATAATCGCGCAGATGATGCTCGAGCCAGGCGACGCTCTCCGCATCGAGATGGTTAGTTGGCTCGTCGAGCAGAAGGATGTCGGGCTTTGACAGCAGAAGCTTGCACAGCGCCACGCGCCGCCGCTCGCCGCCAGACAACGCCTTTACTTGTGCGTCGCCAGGAGGACAGCGTAGGGCATCCATGGCCTGCTCAACTTGCGCATCGAGATCCCACAGGCCTTGCGCGTCGATCTCGTCCTGGAGCTTCGCCATTTCGTCGGCGGTCTCGACTGAATAGTTCATGGCGAGTTCGTTATAGCGGTCGAGCTTCGCCTTCTTCTCGGCCACGCCCTCCATGACGTTGCTCGTCACGTCCTTCGAGTCATCGAGCTGCGGCTCTTGCGGTAAATAGCCTACGGAGACGCCATCGGCAGCCCACGCCTCACCGAGAAACTCTTTCTCCTCCCCGGCCATGATGCGCAGCAGCGTCGATTTGCCCGCGCCGTTCACGCCCACCACACCAATTTTGGCACCGGGGAGGAAGGCGAGCGTCACGTCCTTCAAGACCTGCTTTCCGCCCGGATAGGTCTTGGACAGCTTGTTCATGACATAGACGTATTGGGGCGTGGCCATGAGCGCTCGCAAAGCTCCTCGAATTCCGTTCACGGGAAGATGATCCCGCTTCTAAACAATCGGAGCGCGCGACTCAACGGCTGAGAACAGTTGCGGCAGGCGCGCTTTCAATTTGAGGGCAAGCGCGTCGAGCGGATTGTCGCGCAGAGGTTCGATCTCCGAGAGAGCGCGAGCGAGGGCGTCTGGCGTAAGCTCGGCGATCGGCAGGACGCAGCACCAGCCGTTGGCGATCATGAAGTCGCGATATTCCTGCTCATCGTCGGTGAAGCGGTGAGCGCCGGGCGCCACGCCGACCACAGGCAGCCGGGCCGTGACGGCCTCCGAGATCATCGTGCTCGAATCTTCGGTGCAGACAATTACGTCCGCCTTGACGAAGATCTCCGGCAGCGTGCCAGCGCCCGCTGTGCGGTAATCGATGAAGCGGGCAATCACGCTGTCGTCTTTGGCAAGCGCGGCGATCTTGTCTGCCACCGAGGCAGACGTCCGCCGCGAAGTCGACACGAGCCACTTGGTCCCCCACGCGCGCGAGACCTCGGCAGCAAAGGTAAGGAGGCGATCCCATTCCTCTGCCTTGTAACGGAACGGGCCGGCGTTGCCGCCTATGAGGAGGCCAGCAACGCGCGGATGAAGGCCGGGCCCATAGCGGGGAACGACCGCCGGGCGTCCGAGCTTGTCGGGATCGACCGCCGAGGGCTTGAGCACCACTAGATGCCGCGGGCTCGTTGCGTCGCGTTCGTAGGACGAAATGACCAGGCTGAAATTCTCAGGGCCAAGCCCGCGCAGTAGAGAGCCGCAGAAGATGTTGGGGATGCCCCCGAGAAAGCGCGACACGCAGATATTGGGCATCTGGGTTTCCCCCCCGGCAGAAACCACGAGATCGGCCTTGGGCAGCGTGTAGGCGTCGATGCGGTAGGACATGCGCAGCATGCGCGGCGGAAAGAAGGTCTTGGCGTTGATGCGTGCGCGCAGCCACTTCGTCGGCACGATCCACTTGCGCTTCACGTCGATGCGGGTGACCTCGACGGGGCGAAGGCGTGCAATTGCCGCGATCACCCCTTGCGCTAGGTGATAGTGTCCAGGGCGCGTATCGGCGAGGAAAATGATTTTAAGCGGCGTCACGAGACGAGTGTCATGCTTTAGGTGAGGCATCTAAGAAACCACGCCTCATAGCGCACCCTTGCCGCAAGCTTCAAAGGCTTGTTTTGCTTGGCAAAGCAGCCAGTGTCTTCATCACAATCGGCGACGTAATACGCTTTAATACCATTGCATTTGCGTAATTCTTTCGGTTAGCAATCCGTTAGCATGCGTGCATTGTTAGCAGTCAGTTAGCACGTATGTGAGCCCACGTCAGAGCCGATTTTTAGTTAGCCGACCGTTAGCAAAGGAGCTGCCGAAATGGCCCGCAAGACGCTCACCGACAAGAGCGTTGCCGCGCTCAAGCCGCGCAACAAACTCTACGCCCAACCCGACCCGCAACTGCCTGGGCACTATATTCGGGTCTCGCCCACGGGGGGGCAAATCATATATTGCCGTGGCGCCGAGAGCGAAGGCGCGAGACATAATCAATCGTGTGAAAGGGGGGCAGCGTGTCGAGGGACCTGAGGCATTTCAGGAAGTCGCAAATGGATGGTTCGAGCGTCACGTCGAGGCCAAGGGCCGTAGGGCCATTTCTTGTCGGCCGCTGACTTGCGATTGGGCTCGCGAGTGGGCAGGCCCCATTGCTTAACCTGCTCCTTAGTCACCGCAATCTGCTCGAATATGACCTCGATATCTTCCTCGTGAGCGAAGCGGGTTAATTTCTCCTCCAGAGCGCGGGCGGCGTCATGTCCAGCTCGGTCGCAGTCACCAAGGTAATAGACGTGATAGGTGTCATCGCCATCGCGGGCGGCTACAGCCTCAAAGGCCAATGTCTCACTTGAGAAGCCGTGCGGCGGTGCGGCAGATAGACTGCCGCAACTGTCGCACTGCGGCGGCGGCTACACGTTCAGCCTAGCCTTGGTGCGTCTTGTAGTAGGCTTGGGCCTTTGCAAGGTTCGCCGATGGGTTCTTGAAGAATTGCTTCTTCGCCGCCTCGTTGCCGAAGCAGTAGGTCTTACCCTTGTAGATACCGTGTACGGAGCAATTGGTGTGCACGATCTGATGCGAGGCAAGTCCCATCGTGCACATATTTTTGAACTGGCCGGTCGCGGCGTAAGCCGTCGTGCCAAGGCCGAGTAGCAGAGCGCCCACGATCGCGGACGCGGTCAAGATCCTCTTCATGGTGATTTCTCCTGTTAGCTGGGGAGTTGAGGAAAACGCGGATTGGCATCCGCGCGGGATGCCGCTGGGACAGTGGTTCGGCGTAATTCATTGCGAGGCCCTCTTGGTGGCCCCCGCCGAAGCAAGCAAACGCTACTTGAGAAGCTAAGTTCCTGACCAGCCCCCGGCCGTCAAAGCCAATACCGGCGGCCCGGCACCTCAGGAGTCCTGATGCAGGGATGGAGGCACCGGGCCTAACCAGCCTCGGGAAGACGTGCAGCCTAGACGGGCTGGCTAATCAGGACTGGGGCGACAAGACGACACAGCGCAATTAACCGTGAGCGTTGCGGAAAAGCCACATCAGGGCGTTAGAATAAGGTCATGGTGGGCTTCCCTCCCCACCAATGGTTTCCCCCCGCAAACGGAAACCCGAAGCCCCGGTGTGCCCCCCGCGCCGGGGCTTCACTTATGAACGACCACCTATCCCACTTGTCATGTCATCAACCCGCTGCAAACAATGCAATCAGCCTTTGTCGAAATCGACCATTGGGGTGAGCATCTAACAGGTTGCCCTAACTGTAACCGCTGGCAGGCTTCGACTGGCGAATGGTGCCGACTCGCGCCTGACGACATCGTGGCGCGCTACGTGCGCTCCAAGCCAGAAAGACCAAAGCCGAGTTTAAAGCCGGGTAGTGCCGGGTCCTGCTAAAGAAAAAGCCCCGGCGATTGGCCGGGGCTCGATTTCGATGGGATGGTTTACATCTTCGGCTTGCAAACTTTGCCCTTGGCGTCCCACACCCCGCCAGCCTTGGTGCAATCAGCCTTTGTCTTCGCAGTCGTCACGTCAGCGGCGAACGTGGGCGCGGTGAAAGCCACTGCGAGCCCAAGAGCAAGAATTGCTGCAACTACCTTATTCATAGA
>DATFVO010000263.1:0-4435 GCA_035260265.1 Methyloceanibacter sp. | reverse complement strand
GGCAACTTGGTGATGTTCGCCACTACACGTCTAGCTTCATCAAGAGCAACCATTAGCCGCAAATCCTCCAATCATCGACCGTCCCACGATGCACAGAGATATTTCCCAACGAGATGGCGCGGCAAAATATCTCGAAGGGGTAACACACGAGGCCTGAAAGAAGGCGTATCATCTAGACTAATTGGAGGACGCCACTATGGCTCAAGCAAAACAACCTTCAAAGCGAAAGCGCCGGAGCAAAGCCCTTCCCGTAATAGGAGCCGCTGGGCTGTCATTGTCGCTGGCGAGCACCGCTTCTGCAATCCCTGGAGGACCGGCCGTAAACTTATCCACTTCAGGCAACGGAGACGGCAATCAAGTCTTCCTCGGCGAGGAAGAAATCTCAGACGTTAGCTTGGCCACGTTCTACGTCTTCGACAAAGAAGCCGATGGAACATCCTCGATGGCACAGCTTGTTGCCCATGGCGGCTGCGGCGGCTGTCATGGCTGCGGTGGCTGTCATGGTTGCGGTGGATGTGGTCACGGCGGGGGATGCGCCGCGCATGTCGGTTGCGGCGGTGGTTGCAGCCACGGCTGCGGCTGCCATGGCTGCGGAGGATGTCGCCATGGTTGCGGTGGCTGCGGTTGTGTCAGCTTCTTTTTTGGTGGCTGCGGCGGCTGCGGCGGCTGTAGCGGTGGCTATTGGTGCTGGATTAACGGCGTGCAGTACTGGTGCCCTTACGGCTACGGCTACTAGCAGCGCGGTGACTATTCGTTCGGGTCTGTCGAAAGAACCAAAGCCCCAGCGGAGTCCCTTTCCGTGGTGGCTCTAATCGGCAGCCGCATGGCATTTTTGCCGCAGCGCCACTTAGCTCAAACAACACTAACAATGATGCGCTACCGGCAGGGTAGTTTTGTTTCTGGAGGAGACGTACCTATGAAGAAGCTCATTTGCGTAACTGTTGCCTTGGGGCTTGCGTTCGCCTTCACAGCACCCGCTTTTTCAGCGGACGTGGCGAAGGCGAAGACAGAGGCTGACTGCACCAAGGCAGGCGGCGTTTGGGACGCCCAGGCCAAAAAGTGCAAGCCAAAGATGTAGGATCTTTGCATCCATTCTGGATCGAGAGCCCCGGTCACCGGCCGGGGCTTCTTGTTTATAGAGGGCTTCGAGTTGGTGAACCGGAAGGCGCGGTGGTCTTTGAAACGAAGAAGGCCGCGACGTTTGGGGTGCCGCGACCTTCCAAGGGTATCGGTCATGATGGTCTGGATCGCAAATTGCCAGCTAAGGAGGAGAGAGGCGTTCCAGACGGCCACCATGTGCTCTCTGAATTGCAGCCGCGATGGGGCGAACAGTTTGCTGTTTTTTGACCCCCTGACAAACATTCCGCTGCACGAGGCGCGCGCATGGCCACACTGGCGCTGCCAATCCCTCTACACCCGACCCGACTAGGAACACACCTGGGGCGGAGGCAAAGAGTTGATTTGCCGGCGCATCGGCGGGTTCAAAACTTGGGGACAATGGCAGCGTGATACCCAGGCCGAAGGGCAAGCCGCACAAATAATGTCTAGGAGTGTCTACCCAAATCCTGCGCTTCGCAGTGGGCTATTTTGTAGGCTGGAAATTACAATAGGCCAGAAAAGCGCATAAATCAGCCAAAAATTTGCGGAGAGGGCTCCATTAATTGGGATAAAGAATGTAGCCCTTGCCGCGCACCGTCTGGAGGTAGACCGGGTTGGCAGGGTCGTGCTCGATCTTGCGGCGCAGGCGATTGATCTGGACGTCGACGGCGCGCTCACCGCCGCCGTCCTCGCCCTTGGCAAGCTCATGGCGGGACACCGGCATGCCTGGCCTCTGGGCGAAATAGCGCAACAGGTCGCGCTCGCGCTCGGTGAGCCGCACCGTCTCGCCGTCGCGCTTGAGCTCGCCGCGCGAGATGTGGAACACGAACTCGCCCATACGCACCTCGCCTGAAGCCGGCGCGCTCGCGCCGCGGCGGAGCACGTTGCTGACGCGCAGCAGAAGCTCGCGCGGGTCGAAGGGCTTGGCGAGATAATCGTCGACGCCTGTCTCCAGCCCCTCGATGCGCTGCTCAGGCTCGGCGCGCGCGGTGAGCATCAGGATTGGCACTTGCGAGGAGCTGCGCAGCGAGCGGGCGAAATCGATGCCGGACTCCTGTGGCATCATCACGTCGAGAATGAGAAGGTCGAAGGTGAGGCTGCGCATGCAGGCGCGCGCGCTCGCGGCGTCGACCGCGGTCGACACCCGGAAGCCATGCTCGTGAAGATAGCGGGCGAGCAGGTCGCGGATGCGGCTATCGTCGTCGACGATCAGAATATGCGGCGCGTTATCGTCCGGAGCGCTGCCGCGATGAGCCTTGATGGCCGTCGGCATGGTCACTCGTCTCTCCCCTTGCCGCCCTCCTTGAGCGGAACCGGCGAGGCAGACATGATGGAGGAGACTTTTGGCCGTTCTTCGGCATTGACCATGGCTTCGAGGAAGCGGCGCACCGTAGCCTCCGCGCCGGGGCCCGCGGCCCTCAGAGCCTCGCTGAGGCGCACGAGCTGCGGCGCAGCAAGCCGTTCGGCCAGTGCGCGGCCTTTGTCGGTGGGGAAGAGGAGGCGCTCACGGCGATCGGAAGAGCCCGCCTGCTGCACGATATAGCCCTTGTCGATTAACTGCTTGAGCACACGGGAGAGGCTCTGCTTGGTGATCGTCAGAATCTCGAGCAGGTCTGCGACCCTGAGGCCCGAATGGCGATTGACGAAATGCAGCACGCGGTGATGGGCGCGGCCGAAGCCGAAATGCTTCAAGATCGCGTCGGGGTCTCCGGTGAAATCGCGATAGGCGAAGAACAGAAGCTCGGCGAATTCGAGCAGCTTGGCTTCCGGCAAATTCGCGCGCTTGCGGCCGGGCGCACCTTCGCCGCGGCGCTTCGATTCCGGCGCCTTCTCGCCTTGGATTAGGGGTTCATTTAGGTCAGTCATGTTGCCTTATTTTGCTCGGAACGTTATGTCAGCGATGTTGACTTATTTCGGTCCTTGATACGCCTCGCCGCCTGCTCGCGCAATCGCCGTTCAAGGTGCTAAGAGAGGCGTTTCGTGACCGGCGCTTGGGCAAGAAGGCCGGTGATGCTCACGGGAGGAATGTTCGATGGCTATCGTCCCCTACGACCAGCGCGAGGGCTTCATCTGGCTGAATGGCCAGCTCGTTCCGTGGGGCGACGCGCGGGTACATGTGCTGACCCATGGGCTGCATTATGCAAGCGCCGTGTTCGAAGGGATGCGCGCTTATCACGGCCAGATCTTCAAGCTGACCGAGCACAATCAGCGACTGCACGACTCGGCCAAGATCCTCGACTTCGAGATTCCCTATTCGGTCGCAGAGCTCGACAAGGCCGCGCGCGAGGTGTTGCGCGCGAACAAGCTGACCGACGCCTATGTCCGCCCCATCGCCTGGCGCGGCAGCGAGCAGATGGGCGTGGCGGCGCAACTGACTAAGACCAACGTCGCCATCGCCGCCTGGGACTGGGGCTCCTATTTCGATCCGGCTGCGCGCGCCAAGGGACTGCGGCTCGCCCTCGCTCATTATCGGCGTCCGGACCCGCGCACCGCGCCGGTCACCAGCAAGGCGACCGGCCTCTACATGATCTGCACCATCGAGAAGCATAAAGCCGAGCGCGCCGGCTACAACGATGCGCTAATGCTCGACTGGCGCGGGCAGATCGCCGAAGCCACCGGCGCCAACATCTTCTTCGTCAAGGACGGCGTGCTGCACACGCCGACGCCAGACTGCTTCTTGAACGGCATCACGCGCAAAGCCGTGATCGGGCTCGCCAAGCAGCGCGGGCTTCAAGTGATCGAGCGGGCGATCATGCCTGACGAGCTCGGCGAGTTTTCCGAGTGCTTCATCACCGGCACTGCCGCCGAGGTGACGCCGGTCTCCGAGATCGGGCCTTACAAATTCGCCATCGGCGACATCACGCGCAAGCTGATGGACGACTTCACCGCTCTGGTGCACCCCGCCAAGGCCGTCGCCGCCGCGGGGTAAGGTCGTGGCCGTGAACAAAGCCCAAATAGTCAATCGTCTCGCTGCGGTGCATGGCTACCGCCATTACCTTGAGCTTTGCACGCGCAGCACTGGGCGCCAATACGCCGAGATCGACCGATCGCTGCTCACGACGTGCAAGCGCCTGATGTATCGCTGCCCCGACGGCCCTGGCGACGGAATGGAAGTCGACTACAGGTCCTCCGATCTCGACATCGCCGAATGCCTCAGCGCGATCAGGCGCGAAAATCAGATCTTCGACATCGCGCCGATCGATCCCTTCCACGAATACGGCACCTCGTGGCGCGATATCGATGAGGGCTTCATGCTAGGGTCGCCGCATGAACAACGTAGGTGAGGCGGAACTCGCGGAGAGGGCGCCGCAGTTCGACGCGGAGTTTCGCGAGCGGC
>DATFVO010000262.1:0-3806 GCA_035260265.1 Methyloceanibacter sp. | reverse complement strand
CCGACGGTCCTACGACCCTCGGGAGCCCTCGGCCCATTCAAAGCGTCTACGGCTGGGCATCCCCCTCACAGTGCCACGCCTCCATAATGCCCTTAGTTATTAGCGCAGCGGCTGGGTCATTCCGGTTCTCGGGATGCCCTTTAAGATAGTTCACCACGGCATCTCGCAGCCGCGTCCCGGTCACATCAGCGGCACAGATCGGCTTGTCTGGGTCACTAAGAAAATTAACGAAGCGCCACTCGTCTGCAACGCCGTCAATGTAGATCATACACGCGCTGCGATCGCTCTCGGCGTTGCCTTCGCACATTGCGAGGAGTGTATTGCCGTTTATGAAGGCTGGTAGCCCTCCGACGATGACGGCTACGGGCTGGATGATAGACAGCATGGGACAGAGTGTAGTCCGCCTCTGCACTTCTGCTAATCCCCAAACGCCTGAGCCTCACAAAGAACCGCCTCTGGACACTAACGCGGTCAGGTTCGCGTACCCGCGTGAAAGCTTCGGAACTGATTTGCGTACACCACCCGCAAAGGAGGGAGCGGGGCGCTACCGCGCACCCCCCAGGAGAAGAAGCAAGCCCAAGGTGCAGGTAACTAACGCTCGGTAAGCTTGAGCTCGATACGGCGATTCCTACGCAAGGCCTCGTCGCTCGTGCCGGTGTCGATCGGCTCGAACTCGCCGAAGCCCGCAGCGACCAGATGCTCCGGGCTGATGCCCTGCTGCATCAGATAGCGCACCACCGAAATTGCGCGGGCGCTGGACAGCTCCCAGTTCGAGGGAAACTCGGGCGTGGCGATCGGGTGAATGTCGGTGTGGCCGTCGACCCGCATGACCCAGGCGATGTCAGGCGGAATTTTCGTCTCGACCTCCTTCAGAGCATTGGCGAGCTTGTCGAGCTGAGCGAGCGCCTCGGGCTTTAACTCGGCGGAGCCCGAGTCGAACAGCACGTCTGAGGGGAACACGAAGCGGTCCCCGACCACTTGGAAGTCCGGCCGGTCGCCGAGCGCCTCCTTGAGCTTACCGAAGAAGTCCGAACGGTAGCGCGCAAGCTCCTGCACTTTCTTGGCAAGCGCCACGTTCAGCCTCTGGCCGAGGTCTGCGATCCTGGCCTGGCTCTCCTTGTTCTTGGCCTCAGAGGCGTCGAGCGCCTCCTGCAAGGAGGTAAGTTGAAGCCGGAGCGCCGCGAGCTGCTGGTTAAGCATCTCGACTTTGGCGAGCGCGTCGTTGGTGATCTTCTTCTGCGTATCGAGCTGGGTGCCGAGCGCAGTGGCGCGGTCCTCGGCGCCTTGCGTCTTGCCGCCGGCCTCGCCGAGCAGCCCGGTGAGGCGCTGGTTCTCCTTGTCCTTCTCGCCAAGCGTCGCCTGGAGTGCGGAGAGCTCATCCTCGGCCGATTCCTTCTTCGAGCGCTCGAGCGCAAGAAGTTCGGTGAGCTCCGAGAGCTGCCGGTTCAGTCGCGACAGCATGGTGTCCTTGCCGCTCGTCGCCTGCGTGACCACAAAGTTGGAAAGCATGAACAGGGCCATGAGGAAGGTCACGACGAGTAGCAATGTTGAGAGCATGTCGACGAAGCCCGGCCAGTAATTGGCCGTGAATCGTCCGCGGCGGGCGCGGGCGAGCGACATCGATTAGCCGCGCTCCTCGCGCAGCGGGAGCTTCGCCTCGTCGGTGATTTGTCGGAGCACGGTGGCAAGCTCGTGTTGCTGCTGGGCCTGCTCGTCGGCCCATTCGCGTACTACCTTCTGCTCGGCGCGCATCTGGCGGATCAGTTTGTCGACGCCGGCGGCGAGGTCCTTCACCGCATCTCCAGTGTTGTCGTTCAACAGCCTGAGCTCGACCTTGTCGTTAAGATCCGAGATCGAGCGCTGCATGTCGATCAGCGCGAATCTGAGCTGTGGCGGCATGGCAGCGGCGCCTACTGCATCAGCGGGCTGAAGCTCGGTGATGCCAGATAGCCAATCCTCGAGCTCGTTGTAGAAGCGGCCCTGCGCGTGGCCCGCTTGCAGATCGAGGAAGCCAAGAATCAGAGAGCCGGCAAGGCCGAACATCGAGCAGGAGAAGGCGGTGCCCATGCCCTTGAGCGGTCCGGCCAGTCCTTCCTTCAACTGGTCGAACAGCAGCGTGTTCTCTCCGGCATTGGTATCGAGCGTGCCGATGGTTGCGCCCACCGAGCTCACCGTCTGCAACAGGCCCCAGAAGGTTCCAAGCAGGCCGAGGAAGATGAGAAGGCCGACGAGGTAGCGCGTCGTCTCGCGCTGCTCCTCGAGCCGCGAGGCCACCGAATCGAGCAAAGACCGCATCGAGCCGGCGGCCAGCGAGAGGTGGCCAGTGCGGTCGCGCAGCATGGTCGCCATGGGAGCGAGCAGTACCGGCGTGGATTTCTCCGAGGTGCTGGCTGGATCGGAGATGCGGAAATTGTTGACCCAGGCGATCTCGGGATAAAGCCTAAGAACCTGGCGAAACGCATAGACGATGCCGACCAGAAGCACGCCGATAATCAACGTGTTAAGGCCGGGGTTGGCCATGAAGCTGTGCCTAATCTGCTGCGTCTGGCCGTCGAGGATGATCGCGAGCAGCACGGCGAGGATGAGAAAGAGCGTCATGCGCCAGAGGAAGACCTGCGGGCGCGTGAGCTTCACCTTGTAGGTTGTCGTCGCTGCTGCCATGCAAAAGCCGGTCGTTTGAGTCGAAGCAGGCTAAAGCTTAGCCGAATACTATGTCATGCAAAACGGCAACCTCAGGGCGGCCGGCGCCTGCGGTTGCCCGGTTTTTTCCCATCTTAGGGTTCGGCAGCAACGCCGCGCTCGGCGCCGGCAGTCTTGAGAAGCTTCAGCAGTTTCCGCTGGATGGTCTCGTTGCCCGCCACCACGCTGCCCTTGTCGAGCATCCCGTCCTTGCCCTCTGCGTCGCTCACAAATGCGCCGGCTTCGCGCAGCACCACAATCCCCGCAGCAAGATCCCAGGCATGGAGATTGCGCTCCCAGAAGCCATCGAGCCTGCCCGCAGCCGTCCAGGCGAGGTCGAGTGCAGCGGCGCCAAGCCGTCTCACGCCAGCAGAGGCCGACATGATGGCGCGAAGCTCTTTAAGGAAGAGATCATGCGCAGGCTTGCCGCCATGCGGGATGCCGGTGCCGATCACCGCCGCAGACAGCTCCGACCGCGCCGCGACCCTGATGCGGCGATCGTTGAGGAAGGCGCCTTTGCCCTTCTCGGCGGTGAATGTCTCCTGATTTGCCGGATTGAAGATGAGCCCCGCCACGAGCTCGCCCTCGCGCTCGAGCGCGATCGAGATGGCGAAGATCGGAATGCCATGGAGAAAATTGGTGGTGCCGTCGAGCGGATCGACAATCCAGTGATGGGTGCGATCTGCGCCCGCGATGTCGCCGCGCTCCTCCATGAGGAAGCCGTAGCCCGGACGCGCTCGACTAAGCTCGGCGAACAGAATTTCCTCGGCGCGGTGATCAGCGGCGCTGACGAAATTTGCGGGGCCTTTAAGCGAGACTTGAAGCTGTTCGACCTCGCCGAAATCGCGCGCGAGGCTGCGGCCAGCCTTGCGGGCGGCGGCGAGCATGACGTTCATCAGCGCTGACGCGGGCATGCAGTAGCCGACAAGCTCTGTTATTTAGCGACCAACGCCACCCATTACTGGATTCCCGCTTTCGCGGAAATGATAGCGTCTGACCTACTAGGCGCGGCGGACGTAGCTCAGCTCGTTGGTGTCGACCACGACGCGTTCGCCGACGCCGATGAAAGGCGGCACCATGACACGCACGCCATTCTCCAGCTTGGCAGGCTTGTAGGAGGACGCGGC
>DATFVO010000261.1:0-2539 GCA_035260265.1 Methyloceanibacter sp. | reverse complement strand
GAAGACGCCTCTCCTTAGCTTGGCTTCGGGGCGTTAGCGAGATGTAATTTCGCAGTTGCGAATTGGGCGGGGCACGATACTCTTCGGAGCAGATCAGCACCTGTCTTCGCCTTATTTTCTGGCGATTTGACTGGTGTGATCTTCGTGCCACGGAACAGTCGAAATTGGATTGCCTATGTGGCCGAGCCGGTCCTGGGGGCTGGGGTGGCTGTCATCTTGCGGTGTTAGGTCTGCCCGTTTCGAGGGGCGGCCCAGCAGGCTCATGCGCAAGGCGCGGAACGAATGAGGGATCAGGAATGATGCTGCGACGCGCCGGTCTTGGCCTCCTCGTCGGAGCAATCCTCATGGCCCCGGTTGGGGCTTCGGCCGGTCCCGCCCTCGTCTTCGAGCCTTACAACGGCACGGTGTTCTATGCAGAGGACCCCGATGCGCAGTGGTTCCCGGCCTCGCTCACCAAGCTGATGACGGCCTATGTCGCGTTCCAGGCGCTCAAGGACGGCAGCCTAAAGCCCGACACCAAGCTGATCTGCTCCAAGGAGGCGACGGAGCAGGCCCCAAGCAAGCTTTGGCTGAAAGTGGGCGAGTCGATCACTCTCGACGTCGCGCTCAAAGTGCTCATCGTCGAATCCGCCAACGACGTCGCCGTCATGATCGCCGAAGGCGTCGCCGGCAGCCAGGATGCGTTCGTGCAACGCATGAACGAAGCGGCGCAGCATCTCGCCATGACCCACACGCGTTACGCCAATGTAAATGGCCTGCCCAACGAAGAGCAGGTGACCACGGCCCGCGATCTCGCCAAGCTCACCCGCGCCATCATCGTCGAATTTCCCGAATATGCCGGCCTGTTCCAGACAATCCAGGTCCAAGTGGGCAACAAGGTCATGCGTTCCCATAACGGCATGCTGGTCAGCTACCCGGGAGCCGACGGCATGAAGACCGGCTTCATCTGCGAATCCGGTTTCAATATCGTGGTCAGCGCCACGCGCGACGGGCGCAAGCTGGTTGCCGTCGTGCTCGGCGAGCCGTCGATTGCCTCGCGGCGGGAGCGGGCCACCGATCTCCTGGATAACGGGTTCAGGCGCTATTTCTGGAAATCGCTGTTCGGCACGAGCCTCGACGGTCTGGCTATTCAGGCCTCGCTTACTGATGGCCCCGCGCATTTGAAGGACAGCGTCTGCGGGGGCGGCGGCACCAAACCCGTCACCTCGCGCAAGAGAATTACGAAAAAAGGCAAGTCCCGGGCCGCGCTTAATCTCGATGCCGACAGCGCCGTTGCCGCCGCGACTGCAACCGTCAATGGCGCGACCGATGCGGCGGCCGCGGTGACCACCGGAGCCGTGAAGGCCACCAAGAAGACCTTGCGTAAGACCGTGACGAGCGGCGCGAATTGATCCTTTCCAGTTCCGGGCGAAGATTTCTCATTGCGCTGACGGCCGCGTGCCTCGGTTCGTCCTCGGCCGGCGCCGCGGAGCCCCCTTACAATGTTGCCGCAGCGGTGGCGCAAGCAGCTCAAGCCTGCAAGGACATGGACGGCCAGCCGAACACCGACGCGGTGCTGACCGTCGAGGATCTGAACGGCGACGGCGGCGAGGACTGGATCGCCGACTACTCGAAGCTGAAATGCGAGGGCGGAGTGAATCCGCTATGCGGCAGCGGCGGCTGCTCGCTGCAGATCTATTTCTGGGACGGAGCAACCGGCTGGGAACTCGTGTTCGAGGACCTAGTGCAGAGCTACAAGCTCGGCAAGAGCGGCGGTAACCGGTTCCTCTACGTAACCACGCCAGGCGACCCGTGCAACAAGCCGACCAACGAGACCTGCAACTACACCTATCGCCTGGATAAGGACGCCGTCGTGCCTGTGAAGTAGCGCTCCCGCTACGATGCGGGCTGAGCGACTGCGGCCTCGATCACGCGCTTGGCCTCTGGCGATCCCCAATCGGCCGGCCCGACCAGCCGCGCGATCTCCTTGGCGTTGCGGTCGATGATGAGCGTGGTCGGCATGCCGACCGCTTTGAGCGCGGCGAACAGTTTGCCCGAAGGATCGGTATATAGCGCAAGATGCGTGGCGCCGGTCTCCTGCAGGAACGCCTTCGCCTTGTCTGGGCCATTCTTGTCGACATTGACCGCCACCACCTCGAAGGCATCCCCGCCGAGCTCGGTCTCGAGCCTGTCTAGCGCCGGCATCTCGTCGCGGCAGGGCACACACCACGTGGCCCAGATGTTGAGCAGCACGACCTTGCCCCGCCAATCGCCGAGCGATTTGGTCGCGCCGCTTGCGTCGTTAAAGTTAACGTCGGGCAGATCGAGGGGCAAAGCGCGCACGAGCAGCGGCGCCATCGCGCCCTTGTTCAAGCCGGCGAGCGATCCCTTTGCAGTCTCCCCGCTCGTCGCCGCTCCAGCTCCGGCCGCACCGGAATCTTCCTTAGCCTCGGGGCGCCCATTGTCAGGAGGGGCGAAACTCAAATATACCGTGCCAAACCCGGCAATCGCCGCGAGTCCCGCAGCGACGAGATAGATGGCCGGCGACGCGCCGCGTTCG
>DATFVO010000260.1:0-3233 GCA_035260265.1 Methyloceanibacter sp. | reverse complement strand
CAGCGCATCCGAGCGCGACTTCGCCAGCGACAGCGCCGCCTGAGCGCTTTCGCGCATGACATCACCCAGCTGACCCGTCAGGATCAGGCGCCCGTTGCCCGGAATCCGCGTCGATTCGACGAACAGGATGTCGCCGCCCACCGGCGTCCACGCGAGGCCGGTGGCCACGCCCGGCACGCTGGTGCGCATCGCGGTCTCGCTTTCGAAGCGCGGCGCGCCGAGAATCGTGCGCAGCTCTTCGGGTTCGACGGTCCGCTGTTCGATGCTGCCCTCGGCGATCCGAACCGCCACATTGCGCAGCACCGCGCCGATGGCACGCTCGAGACTCCGGCAACCCGCCTCGCGCGTGTATTCGCGCACGATGTGGTGCAAGGCGTCCTCGGTGATCGAAGCCTGCTCTGGTTTCAGTCCGTTCGCTTCGAGCTGCCGGCGCACCAGATAGCGCTTGGCGATCTCGACCTTCTCGTCCTCGGTGTAGCCGGTGAGCTCGATCAGCTCCATGCGATCGCGCAGCGGCCCGGGAATCGTATCGAGCACATTCGCGGTTGCAATGAAGAGCACGCGCGACAGGTCGAACGGCACGCCGAGGTAGTTGTCGCGAAAGGTGTTGTTCTGCTCCGGGTCCAGCACTTCGAGCAAAGCCGAAGACGGATCGCCGTGAATGCCCGCACCGACCTTGTCGATCTCGTCGAGCATCAACACGGGATTGCGCGTCCCGGCCTTGCGTAGCGCCTGGATGATGTTGCCGGGCAGCGCGCCGATATAGGTGCGGCGATGGCCGCGGATCTCCGCCTCGTCATGCAGACCGCCAAGGCTCAGCCGCACGAACTTGCGGCCAGTTGCGCGCGCGATCGATTGGCCAAGCGAGGTCTTGCCCACGCCGGGAGGGCCGACGAAGCACAGGATGGGGCTCTTGCCTTCGGGGTTGAGCTTGCGCACGGCGAGAAATTCGAGGATGCGCTGCTTGATCTTGGGCAGGCCGTAATGGTCCTCATCGAGGATGCGGCGCGCTTCGGCGATGTCGATCCGCTCGTCGGATAGCTTCGACCATGGCAGCTCGATCAGCCAGTCGAGGTAGCTGCGGATCATGGAGTGCTCGGCGCTTGCCTCAGGCGTGCGCTCAAGCCGCGCCAACTCCTTCAGCGCCTGCTTCTCGGCCTCCTCTGGCATCTTGGCCTTCTCGATCGCTTCGCGCAGCTCGGCGATCTCGGCGCCAGAGCCTTCGCCCTCGCCAAGCTCTTTCTGAATCTGACGAAGCTGCTCGCGCAAAATGTGCTCGCGCTGGCGGCTTTGAAGCGACTCCTGCGTCTGCTCGCCGATTTGCTTGGACAGGCGCAAGACTTCGATCTGCTGAGCGAGGATGCGCAACAGCTTGTCCAGGCGCTCCTGGACGTCGAAAGTCTCGAGCAGATCCTGCTTCTCGGCAGCCGTGAGATCGGAGGCGTTGGCGATGAAATCGGCAAGCGCCGAAGGCGACTGAATCTGATCGATGGCGTCGGCAAGCTCCTTGGGGATTGCCGGCAGCAGCGATATCGCTTCGCGCGCCCGCTCCTTCAGCTGATGCATGCGTGCGGCGATCTCGGTCGAATAGACTTCGGCCTCTCCCACTTCATCGACGAGGGCGACGAGGAAGGGATAACCGGTGAGAAACTCGGTGATGCGGAAACGGCGGGTGCCGCGCGAGACAATGTGATGATTGCCGTCCGGCGTGGTCACGTAACGCAGGATTTCGGCCACCGTGCCCACGCGATGCAGGTGCTCGGGCCCCGGCGTCTCGATTGAGGAGTCATTCTGCAGCACGACTCCGATCGGCTTGTCAGCGCGCGCCGCGGCCTGGGCTCCGGCGATGGATTGCGGGCGGCCGAGACCGAGCGGCGCCACCACGCCGGGGAAGAGCACGGCGTTGCGCGTCGGCAGGATGATCAAAGCGCGATCGGGCAGCTTGAGCTCGTAGGCTGCTGTCTGCTCTGTCGTGGAAGTTTGGGTCGTATCGTTCATGATTTGAGCCTGGTCAGCCAAGCTTGACAAAGGTGAGCACGAGGCAACCGTTCACGAGCTCGCGTTGATCGAGGCGCAATCGGTTGAGTTGCAATGCGATGCGGCGCTCGAAGCTGCCATAGGGAATCTCCAGCCGCACGATCTTGGTGTTGTCGCCGCACGAGGGCAGGGCCCGGCTTCCGACGATGGTCAGGATTCCACCTTCGGTCTGCACCTGCACGGCTTCAGGCGCGACGCCAGGGAGCGCCACGATAATGCGCAGTTGCCGCTCGGTCTCGAACACGTCGATCGGCGGCTCCCAGCGCGCGTGGCGGCCGCCTTCGCGGGAAGGTTCGAAGAATTGCCGGTGGAGCTGTTCGGCCCGGTCCAGCAGGGCGCAAGCCTCGGCCCACATCAGATTTCGGGGATCACGCGTCACGCAAGCCTCGATGAGTTACCGCAGCCGATCTTACCCGCCGGGCCCATCGTGTGAAAAATAACGAGGGCCAATGGGCCGGCGCAATCAAGAGAGCGCAGAAAAGGGTTGAAGGGACGCTATATATTGGTGCCCTCCGACCGGCCTGCAAGGGCCTGACGGGGCTGCGCTAGGGCGCCGCAGCGCCAGTCGGTATGGCTTGGCAATCCGAGAGCGGCACAGGCTCGCTCTCACCCGCAAAGAGGGCGTACGCGCACACAGGCGAGGATGCCGGCACCGAAGCGACGCATTTCCAGCCGATGAACCCGAGAGATCGCGCCGCTGCCTGTTCCACGTTGGGACGGAAGGTGACCAGGGCTCCTGCCCCGATCGCCGTGCTGCCGCTATCGGCCAGGATGACGCACTCTCGCGATGCTGGCAACCGCCATGGCGGCTGCCAATCTGGCCCACCTGCGCATCCCTCAGCCGTTCGCCCCTTGTTGCACTCGGCAGCGCCTTGCCTGGGGGAAGGTAGACAGTCGGGCCTGGGGCAGCAAGCTTTCAGGCGCGTTTTCTAAGGGGTTTCTGGGCGCTGCGGCTCGAGCACCACGCCGCCTGTGCTATATTGGGATCATGGGGGAGGCCATATCCGAACAGGCGGCTGTGCTCGATTTCATGGCCTCACCGGACGCCTATGGCCTGGTGCACGGGAAAGTTGAGCGTATCGAGACGCACGCCTCCGTCGTGTTCCTGGCGGGACCACGCGCCTATAAGCTCAAGCGTGCCGTAAAATACCCTTTTCTCGACTTTTCAACCCTGGGACTGAGGCGCCACGCGCTTC
>DATFVO010000259.1:0-2543 GCA_035260265.1 Methyloceanibacter sp. | reverse complement strand
GCGACCTTTCGAAGGCGCCCGCGCCCTGCGCGACGCTGGCGGCAAACGCGTCGATGTTCATCACCTTTTCGAGTGTAAACGCGCCCTGCGCGATGGTCGAAGTGACCGCCTCGGTGCGATCCTTCAGCGACCTTTCGAAGGCGACCGCGCCCTGCGCGATGCCGGCAGTGAAGGCGTCGGTACGATCCTTGAGCGTCTTGTCGAGCGCAACAGCGCCTTGCGCGATGGTCGCAGTAAGCGCCTCGGTGCGATGCTTTAAGGCCTTGTCGAGGCTTCCGGTATTTTGGCTGATCGCGCCAGCGAACGCCTCGGTCCGGTCCTGCAGCGTCTTGTCGAGCAGGATGGCGCCTTGAGCGACAGATGTCTCGAGCCCCTTGATGCGGGCGGCAAGCGAGGACTGTAACGCCTCGGTGCGCTCCCTCATGGTTTTGTCGAGGATGGTGGTCCGCTGCGCCACCACGCTTTCGAGCTGGGCAAGGTTCTGCGTCGCTCCGTCGATCACCTGGGTGAGGCGTCCTTGCTCCTTGCTGAGCCGCTCGAGCAGCCCCGGCACGGCTTCGGTGATACGGTTCTGTGCCTTGTGCACCTGATCGGCGGCCTCGCTCGATCGCGAGACCAGGAGCTCGGTCAGCTGCGTGCCGCGCTCGGCAAGCTTCTTGTCGATCGATGCTGACGCCGCGGCGATGTCGCGGGCAACCTGTGCCCCCACGCCTTTCAATGACTCGCTGACGCGCGCACTGTTATTGGCAAGCGCCTCGCGCTCGGTGGCGAGCTCGTTGATCAGATTTCTCACCCTGAGCTCGTTCTCTCCGTAAGAGCGCTCGAGCGCGGCCACTTCGCTATGCACCATGGCTTCGAGCTCGCTTGCCCGGCCGATGGCTCGCGAAATCGCGTCGTTCATGGCGGCAACCTGGCGACGAATGGTCTGCCCTACCGAGGCCACCGATTGTTCGGCGAGCCTGTCAGGCTCGGCGAGCCTCACCGCGACCTCGGTCATGGCCGAGGCCATCAGGCGAAGTTCCTGTGCGCGCCACATGAGCAGGGCCAGGAACCAGAAGATGACGATAGGAACGAGGATGGCAACCGCGGCAGTGAGCGCCGCTGCGCTAGTGACAAGCCCAGACACGCCGGCCGAGGTGACCTGGGTCGAGATCACCCCGTAGGCGAAGAAGCCGCCAATGATAAACCAGGCGACCGAGGCTGCCAGCGCAATCAGGAACGGCGTGCTCGAAGGCCTCTGCTGAAGAGCGAAGATCAGCCCGCCGATCGACGGGATATCGTCATTGGCGGGCGTTCCGAGCTTGCGCTGCGGTGGCGGGCCCGCCGGACGGCGCGTACGCGTGAATTGCCGCGGCGCAGTCGGTGAGGCTTGCGGCGCTTCGGTGAACTGGAGTGGCGGCTTCGACTCCTCAGGCTGAGGGGGTGGCTGTTGCGGTAGTGTCAGTCTCGACTCTTCGCGAAGCTTTCCCTCGTCGCGGAACTTGGTCTCATCGCGGAATTTGGCCTCGTCGCGCGACTTCGTCTCGTCGCGCCTTGCCTCGCCGCCGCCGAGCGCTGCTTCGCGCTTCCGCTGCTCGGCCTTGAGTCGCTCGGCAAGAGAGGTTCGCTTGGGAAGTTCAGGGGCTCGATCGGCCGGGGCGTCTCCCGACTTTTCTTCCCTGCTTTTCATCATCGCTTCGAGTGGATTAGGACGCTCGTCCTCGGATTCTGGTGCCGCCGCCCCCGTCGACTTTGCTTGCTCTTGCGCCATCACGCATCCTCGCGCCCGACAAAACTCATGAGAGAGTTTGCGCGCCACACACGAAATACCGGCAACCAGCGGCGCGAAGCTTCGTATTGAGACCCGATTAACTTCCGGACCATAGTATCCGGAACGGCCCCTGACGCATTTCCCCTCTCCCGTGATCGTTAACGAATTTTTAGGGCTAAAAAAAGTTTTATCGGCAGTTATGGTTGACGACTAATAAGACTTTAATTTTATTCAAGAATCGTCGTAGCCGGAGGGCGCAAATCAGGTAAGAATCGGAGCCTGGTTGCAAGGATGTAACACTCTTTCAGGGCCTTAGCCGATCACAACATTGCCCAAAGTCGTTCTGTCCTGCACCAAAAAAGCGTCCCATTCACGCGATTGATTGGTTTGGCCAAGGAAGCCGATCGAGGGAGAGAAGCGGCATGGCTAGCGAGCTCGCGAGCTGGGGTGTAACCGAGCAGTCTTCCGAATCGCGTAAGACGCCGTCGAGGCCAATCGATCTAGTCCACCTTTCGCGCTATACTCTCGGCGAGCGCGAGCTTGAGCGGGAAGTGCTCGAACTCTTCTGCTCCCAGTCCCTTCTCTATATCGAACGTTTGCGTCACGCGAAGTCGGCCCATGACTGGCAGGAGGCGGCGCATCAATTGAATGGCTCCGCGCGAATGATCGGTGCTTGGCGTGCGAGCGAGGCGGCAGAGCGGGCCGGAGTGCTTTCAGGCGATGCCTTCGACCGGCTGCGCGATATGCGCCTCGCCGAGATCGAGTCTTCCGTGCGCGAGGCGGAAGACTATAT
>DATFVO010000258.1:0-3723 GCA_035260265.1 Methyloceanibacter sp. | reverse complement strand
CCAGGTGTAGGACAGCGTTCTGTTCGGCTCGAGCGCGAGCACCTCGCAGTCCAACACGCCACCCCAATCTCCACGAAGACTGAACCGGTGCCCCACGACCGGCTTGAAGTCGTTCTTCATGAGCCACTCCTCGATCAGGTGCGGTTGGGTGAGCGCGCGCCAGATCTTTTCCGGCGGATACGGCATCTCGCGTTCGAGAATCACGGAGCGCGCTTCGGTCGCAGTATCGTTCATTGGTCCATCCTCTTCAGCAGGCTTTCGAGGTCGTCGAACCGGCTCTGCCAGAAGCCAGCCATTTGGCTTGTCCACTCGATCAAGGGAACGAGGCCCTGCGGCCTCGCGCGGTAGTGGGTCTCGCGTCCCTGGCGCCGGTCATGCACGAGACGTGCGAGCTTCAGCACGCGCAGGTGCTTGGAGACTGCAGGCTGCGAGACGCCGGCCCGGTCGGTGAGCGCCCGCACGGTGAGTTCGCCGTCACGGCAGAGCCGTTCAAAGATCGCCCTGCGGGTCGGATCGGCGAGACTGCTGAGCACTGCGTTGGCCGTGGCGGGCATGCGTAATTCATAACTCAATGGTTATGAATATGTCAAACCCGCGTGTCCTATCGGTCATTCTCACTCGGCGGCTTTGGATATGCCTGCCGCCAGAACCTCGGTGATCGCCTGATCGAGGATGGCGATGCCGCGATCGATCTCTTCGGCGCTCACCGTGAGCGGCGGGGCGATGCGCCAAATCGCCGACGGGCCGATGGCCACGATATTCATGGAAAGGCCGAGCTCCATGCAGCGTTTGGTGATGGCCTGGCCGGTGGCGGCATCAGGCTCGCGCGTCTCGCGGTCCTTCACCAGCTCAACGCCGCGCAGCAGGCCGACCCCGCGCACATCGCCGATGATCTCGTGCTTGTCCTGCAAGGCACGCAAGCCGGCGCCAAGTCTCTCGCCCATCTCGACCGCACGCGCCTCGAGATTCCCCTCCTCGATCACATCGAGGACCGCGAGACCCACGTGCGCGGGCAACGGATCGGAGACATGCGAGGTCGCATGCAGAAAGCCCTTCGCGTGGCAGTCACTCTCGATCGCTTCGGAGGTTACCACGGCGGAAAGCGGCACACCGCCGCCAAGCGTCTTCGACAGAGTGAGGATGTCCGGCTCGACGCCGAAATGCTGGAAGGCAAAATCGCGCCCCAAGCGGAACGCGGTCTGCGCCTCGTCAAAAATGAGCAGCATGTTGCGCGCCTCGCAATGCTGCCTGACTCTGTGCCAGTAACCGTCAGGCGGTAAGATGACGCCGCCGGCACTTTCCACGGGCTCTGCGATCAGCGCGGCGAGCGAGCCCGTCGATTGCTCGTCGACCATGTCGAAGCCGACCTCGAGGCAGGTGCCGTCGCACGCGTCGCGGCAGTGGCGCACAGGGCAGCGATAGGAATTCGGCACAGGGAGCATGAGAGAGCCTGGCATCATCGGTCCGTAGCCCTTGCGCCCGGCGAAATAGTTCACCCCTAACGCGCCTGATGTCATGCCGTGCCACGCACCGGCGAAACCGACCACCTCGAACTTGCCGGTATGCAGCTTGGCGAGCTTGAGAGCGGCCTCGTTCGATTCCCCGCCCGTGGACAGGAACATCGCTTTGGAAAGGGCGGGGGGCAACATCGCGGCCAGGCGCCGCGAAAGCTCGACCACCGGAGGGCTGAGCATGCCGCTGAACAGATGCAGCGCGCCCTCGCAGGCCTTGGTCATCGCTTCCACGATGCGTGGATGATTGTGTCCGATGGTCGCGCACATCTGGCCCGAGGTGAAATCGAGAAGCTCTCTGCCCTCCTCGTCGAAGATCACCGTGCCTCGCGCCTTGACGATGAGATGCGGCGCGAACGGAATCCCATAGTGAATGAGATGCTGGTCAGGGGGCTCGTCGGTGGATGCCGAACTGGACATAGAGACCTCAGACGATCGGCGCTGGCGCCAGAGCACCGGCCCATTCTATGCCAAGGAGCTGCGAAGCGTAGAGGCGTCGGCCGCCAAGGTCCTACCGCTTGCTGGGGAAAGGTCCTCGACCTTGGAAAGCTCGATTACTTGCCGCAAGCCGCAGCTCGCACGGTTGGAAATCTTGATGTCGCCGCCGGCGCGCTGAACGATCTCGCGCGCGATGGTGAGCCCAAGGCCTGCGCCAGGGATATTCTGCCTTCGGCCCGGATCGACGCGGAAAAACGGCTCGAACACCTGGCCGAGAAGCTCAGGCGGGATGCCCGGCCCTTCGTCCTCGATCAGCACCCGCGCCTTGCCGTCTTCGCTCCCCTCGACCCTGACGCTGGCGCGCCGTCCGTGGGTCGCGGCATTGATCATGAGATTGCGCAGCGCCCGGGCAAGCCCGAGCCGGTTCGTCCGAACGCTGACCGGCTGCGCCTCGGTGACGGTCACGTCCAAATTCTGATCCTTGAGCTCGCCGGCGACGTCGGCGACGAGCCGGTCAAGCCACACCGTCTCCGGCACAGCCTTGCCTGATTCCTCGCGCACCAGAAGGATGGCGCTGTCGGCGATGCGCTCGAGCTCATCGAGGTCGGCGAGCCACAGGCTGCGCTCCTCACCGTCCTCCACGAACTCGGCGCGGAGCCGCATACGGGTGATCGGCGTGCGCAGATCGTGGCCCGCGGCGGCGAGCAGGCGCATGCGGCTTTCGATCGCCTTGCGCAAGCGCGAGGACAGCGAGTTGAGCGCTCTCGCCGTCGCCCGCACTTCCGCGGGTCCCCGTTCAGGCAGGTGGGGAAGGATGGCGTCGGGCCCGACCGACTCCACGGCATTCTCGAGAAGCACGAGCGGCTGCACCATGCGATGGGCGCTGAACACGGCAATCGCCGTCACCCCGACGGTGATCAGTGCGAGCCATTTGAGCAGCCCGAACCAGGGCTTCCGCTGCGGCGGCAGGTCAGGGATCGGCATGAGCAGCCATCCCCTGGTATCGATGGGGATCGACACCACGAGCGGCGCGTCCCAGTCCTTGCGCGTGATGGCTACCGGAAGCTCGTGGCCGCGCTTGGCAAGCTCGGCCCTGAGCCGTGCGGTGGCATTCTCGCGGGGCTCCCCTGGCGAAGGTTGGGGAGCCAGCGTCAGCCCGCTTGTATCTTGCTTGGCGACGCGCAGAAACATCTCGACCTGATCGGCCAACGGCTCGGTGGTTCGCTCAGGCGTCGGCGGCCCAAGCATGGCGAGCATGACCCAGGTGATAATCCCGACCACCGACACGATCGCCACGAGCAGCAGGATCGCGATCTTGGCGCGGAGCGTGTTCAAGCGGCACCGTCCTGCAAATCGACCCGCGCCGCCAATTGATAGCCGCCGTTGCGCACGGTCTTGAACAGCGGCGCGGAAGCGCGGTCGCCGAGCTTACGGCGCAAGCGGCTGACCAAAACGTCGATCGAGCGGTCGAACACGTCGCCGTTGCGGCCGCGGGTGAGATCGAGCAGCTGATCGCGCGACAGCACGCGCCCTGGCCGGTCGAGGAAGGCCTTGAGCAGATCGAACTCGGCGCCGGTCAGCAAGATGTCGGCCCCTTGCGGGTCGATCACACGCCTCGTCTGCGGATCGGCGATGAAGCCTTCGAAGCAGTAGACCTTCTCCTCGCTCGCCGGAAATGCCGCCTCGCCGTGCCGCCGCAACACCGCCCGCACCCTGGCGATCAGCTCGCGCGGGTTGAACGGCTTGCCGAGATAATCGTCGGCGCCGATCTCAA
>DATFVO010000257.1:0-4823 GCA_035260265.1 Methyloceanibacter sp. | reverse complement strand
CGAGGCGATGGCCGCGCTCAACATTCCTGCCGCAAGCATCGCGCTCATCGATCAGGACCAAATCGCATTCGCACGTGCCTACGGCGATGGCGTGGTTCCGGACAGCCATTCAGGCGGCGTCTTTGTCGAAATTCGTAACTGCGGTCGGCGCGCTGCGCCTGGTCGATCAGAAGCGCCTTTCGCTCGACACTGACGTGAACGCAGGGCTGACGTCGTGGAAAGTTCCTACCAACGCCTTCGACAAGGATCAACCCGTGACATTGCGAAGGCTCTTGAGCATGACGGGGGGGGGTCGGTGTGCCGGGTTTTGTCGGCTATGAGGTCGGCGCCCCGCTGCCGACACTCATGCAAATTCTTGATGGCGCGCCGCTTGCGAACTCGCCGCCGTTGACGGTGATCGCCGTGCCCGGCAGCGCCTATCACTACTCGGGCGGCGGTTACGAGATCGCCGAGGCGCTCATGGCCGACACGCTGCACGCGCCCTTCCCCGAAGCAATGGACGCGCTGGTGTTGAAGCCGGCCCAGATGACGCATAGCATCTTCGCGCAGCCGCTGCCTTCCGAGCTCGCGGCCGTGGCAGCGAAAGGTCATTACGGCGACGGAAATCAGCTGCCCGGAGGGTGGCGCATCTGTCCCGAGCACGCCGCGGCGGGACTGTGGTCCACACCGTCAGACCTCGCCAATCTCCTGCTCCTGGTTGCCCGCGCCTGGCGTGGCGAAAGCCGACTGTTCCTATCGCCAGAGGCGGCGCGGGAGATGCTGAAGCCCCAAAACGGCGGGCCCTACGGACTCGGGGCGGCGGTACGGGACAGCGACGGCTCGCTCATCGTCATGAAACGCGGCCAGAATGTCGGCTATCAGGGCTACCTGATCCTGCTTCCCACCGAAGGCCAGGGGCTAGTGGTGATGCCCAACTCCGACAATGGCTCGATTCTGGCCGAAGCCCTGATCCGCCGGGTTGCGCAGCTCTATCGGTGGCCGCCAATCGGCGTTCTCCCCGACTAGCGCCAGGGCTGCCCCTGGTTTCCGTCACAATGCTCGATTACGATAGTGTTAGCGCCCGTTAGCCGAGCGGGCCTCCCGGAGGAAAGAAATGCGTGCATCGTTCCGCGCCGGCCTCATCGCCGCGCTGTTCGTTTTCGTCTCCACCCCTTCCCCTGCAGCCCAGAAAACATTTCAAGACGACGCTCTCGACGACGCCGCTGTCACCCTTGAGGCTGACCTCAAGGACGAAGCTGGCACCGTCGAGAAGCCCGTCATCAAACTGAAGCAAGATGCCGACGCTCTTATAAGGGAGCAGGACCTCGAAAGCGCGGCTGATAGCTATGTGCAGATCGTCACCGTCGCGCCGAACGACGCGAAGGCCTGGCGCAGGCTCGCCGATGTCTGGCTGCTGATTCCTCCGAGCGACCAGGATGACGGCTCGGAGCGCTACGAGCGGGCGACAACCGCCGCCTATATCGCCTATCAACGCTCGACCACGCCCGAAGAGGAGTCGGCAAGCCTCATCACGCTCGCCAATGCTTTTGCCAAGCGCGAGGAGTTTCGGCAGGTTTTGAATGCGCTCAAGATCGCTCTCACCCTGCACGAGACGCCTGAGCTCAAGACCGCATACGACGCGCTCCGCGAGAAATACGGATTCCGCGTCTCCAATTTCAGCATCGATTCCGATGCATCCACGCCCCGTGCCTGCTTCCAGTTCAGCGAAACTCTGCCCAAGCGCACTGACTTCTCGCCCTATGTTGCCGTCTCAGGCGAGGACAAACCCGCGCTCTCGGTCGAGGACCAGCAGATTTGCGTCGAGGGGCTGAAGCACGGCGAGACCTACGCCATCACGCTCCGCGCAGGGCTCCCTTCGACGGTGGGTGAAGACCTGCTGAAGGACGCCGCCTTCAACATCTATGTGCGCGACCGAAGCCCATCGGTGCGCCTTGCCGGCAAGGCCTATGTGCTGCCCAAGACCGGCCAGCAGGGTATCCCGCTCATCACCGTCAACACTGACAAGGTCAAGGTCACTATCTACCGGATCGGCGACCGCAACCTGCTCGACAACGCGCTCGGCTACGACTTCGAGCGCAATCTCTACAGCTACAGCCTCGACGATATCGCCGACCAGAAGGGCCAGAAGGTGTGGACCGGCGAGCTCAAGGTCGAGAAGGAACTCAACCAGGAGATCACCACCGCCTTCCCGATCATGGAAGCCGTGCCGCAAATGCAGCCAGGCGTCTATCTCCTCGCGGCGCAGCCTGGCAACGCCGCAGGCGACGAGTATGGCGAGCGCACTACCCAGTGGTTCATCGTCTCGGACCTCGGGCTGACCGCCTATTCGGGCACCGACGGCATTCATGCCTTCGTGAATTCGCTCGCGTCGACTGCGCCCGTCGGCAACGTCGAGATCAGGCTTCTTGCACGCAACAACGAGGTGCTTGCCGTCAAGAAGACTGACTCTGACGGCGCCGTCGCCTTCGAGCCTGGGCTTGCCCGCGGCGAAGGCGGGCTTGCTCCCGCCATGCTCGTCGCCTCAGTCGCCGCAGGTGACTACGCCTTCCTCAATTTGACGAGCCAGGCCTTCGACTTAACTGACCGCGGCGTCGCCGGGCGCGACGTGCCGCAAAAGCTCGACGCTTTCACCTTCACCGAGCGTGGCGTTTATCGCACCGGGGAGAGCGTGCACGTCACGACGCTGTTGCGCGATGCCGCCGGCGTCGCCGTTCCAGATGTCGATCTGACGCTCGTGATCGAGCGTCCCGACGGCGTCGAATACCGCCGCAGAGTCGTTCCAGATCAAGGACTTGGCGGGCGCTCGCTCGACGTCCCGATCCTCTCCTCGGCGCCGACCGGGACTTGGCGGGTCGCAGTCTATTCTGACCCAAAAGGGACCTCGATCGGCGAGGCGACCTTCTTGGTCGAGGACTATGTGCCTGATAGGCTCGAGGCCGACCTCACCACCAAGGCGACCAGCATCTCGCCGAGCTCGCCTGCCGAGGTCACCATCGAGGGACGCTTCCTCTACGGCGCGCCTGCGTCAGGTCTCGACCTCGAAGGCGAGGTCAACATCGCCAAGGCCGAGGAGAGGCCCGGCTATGCCGGCTACCTATTCGGCCTCAACGCTCAGGATCAGGCAGACCAGGACGAGGATGTCGGCACCGAGAGCGTCCCGCTCGCAGACCTGCCGCAGACTGACGCAGACGGCAAGGCGACCTTCGAGGCCAATCTCGACAAGGTGCCGGCTTCGACCAAGCCACTTGAGGCCAATATTGTCGTACGGCTGGCGGAGCCTGGCGGCAGAGCGATCGAGCGCAAGCTCACCCTCCCCATCACGCCCAAGGCCGACATGATTGGCGTGAAGCCACTGTTCTCGGGCCGCTCGCTCAGCGACAACGACACGGCGAATTTCGACGTGGTGATGGTCGCTCCCGACGGCAAGCAGATCGAGGCCAAGGGCCTCAAATGGCAACTGCTCAACATCGAGTCGAAATATCAGTGGTATCGGTCGAACGGCTATTGGAACTACGAGCCGGTCAAGGTGACGCGGCGCGTGGCCGACGGCACGATCGACGTCGCTGCCGGCGCGCCAGCCAAGATCTCGCTTCCCGTGACTTGGGGTCGTTATCGGCTGGAGGTGGTAAGCCCCGAGCCGACCGGGCCTGAGACCACGGTCGGTTTCGACTCAGGTTGGTACGCCGAAGCCTCTGCCGATACGCCCGACATTCTCGAGATCGCCCTCGACAAGCCGGAATATAAGCCTGGCGACACCATGACGGTCGCGGTCACGGCGCGCAGCGCCGGAAAGGTGACGCTGTCGGTGATCGGCGACCGGTTGATCACGACCTCGACGTCGGACGTGCAGCCAGGTGTGGTCAAACTTCCGGTTACCGTCGGCAACGACTGGGGCACCGGCGCCTATGTGCTCGCCACCTTGCGGCGCCCGCTGGACGAGACCGCCAAGCGCATGCCCGGCCGCGCCATCGGCGTGCAATGGTTCAGCGTCGACAAGCAGGCGCACACCATCGGTGTCGCCATGGACCTTCCGGCTCTGATCAGGCCCGAGTCGACGCTGCGTGTGCCGGTCAAGCTGTCCGGCCTCTCGCCAAACGAGGACGCGCGCATCGTGGTCTCTGCCGTGGATGTCGGCATCCTCAATCTCACCAATTACAAGGTGCCTGACCCCGAGGAGTACTATCTTGGCCAGCGCAAGCTCTCGGCCGAGATCCGCGACCTGTACGGCCAGTTGATCGACGGCATGCAGGGCACCAAGGGCGAGATCCGCTCAGGCGGCGACGGCGGCGGAGGCGAGCTGCAAGGGAGTCCGCCGACCCAGCCGCCGCTTGCGCTTTATTCCGGCATCGTGAGTGCAGGCGCCGACGGCACCGCTGAGGTCAATTTCGCCATCCCTTCCTTCACCGGCACCGTGCGGGTGATGACAGTGGCCTGGAGCAAGGACAAAGTCGGTCATGGCTCCGGCGACGTGGTGGTGCGCGATCCGGTCGTGGTCACCGCCACCCTGCCGCGCTTCCTGCTGCTCGGCGACAAGTCGACGCTCAGACTCGACCTCGACAATGTCGAAGGCGCAACCGGCAGTTACAAAGTCACGGTCACGACCGACAATCCGCTGAGCATCGAAAACGGCAACCAGGCGCTAGACCTCGAGGCGAAGAAGCGCAGTGCAGTCACTGTACCGATCTCTGCCGTTGGCTTCGGAACGGGCACCGTGGGTCTCACCGTCACCGGACCCGAAGGCTTCACGCTCGCGCGCCAATACGTGTTGACCGTCAAGCCGTCGACGCAAGTGCTCGCGCGCCGCACGGTGAAGCCGCTTGGAC
>DATFVO010000256.1:0-3031 GCA_035260265.1 Methyloceanibacter sp. | reverse complement strand
TAGCGCCGAAGGGGATTGGTGCACCAGCCAATTTTTCCTGCCAGACATGGTGGAGGAGCCGTCCACAGCATCAATAGCGGACCACCCGGACGGAAGATCGAGGCCATCTTGCACGTAAGGGTCGGCCTCATGCCAAGTGTTGGCAGGCTCTCGCTTCACCATCTGGGCTGGGTGTACTATCCCACAGGAAGGAGCCGCGAGGCTTTGTGAGCCACCGCGTAGCGGCTAACAGGTGCCCGAGGGAGGAGACGGGTGCCAGGCACAAAGAAGATCACGGACGTCATCTTCGGTGCTCCACTCGATCCGTTCAGCAAGGAGACGAAGCGGCATATCGCGCTCGTCGCCTTCCTCGCATGGATCGGCCTCGGTGCCGATGGCCTCTCGTCGTCTTGCTATGGGCCGGAAGAAGCCTTTCTTGCGCTGGGCGAGCATCGGCATCTCGGCCTCTATATGGCGGTGGCAACTGCGGTCACCGTCTTCATCATTGCAGTCGCCTACAACCAGGTGATCGAGCTCTTTCCGTCGGGTGGCGGCGGCTACAAGGTCGCAACCAACTTGATCGGCCCTTATACCGGCTTGGTTTCGGGGGCGGCGCTTATCGTCGATTACATGTTGACCATCGCGATTTCGGTCGCGAGCGGCGTCGACGCGGTGTTCAGCTTGCTGCCGCTTCGGGCGCAGCCGTATAAACTCACGACCGAACTCGGCATGGTCATGCTCCTGCTCATCCTGAACCTGCGTGGCATGCGCGAGTCGATCAAGGTATTGCTGCCGATCTTCATCGGTTTCTTCATCACCCACGCCGCTCTTATCGTTTTCGGCATCAGGCTTCACGCCGACCGTCTGCCTGGCCTCGTGCCGGAAACAATCGCGGAAACCGGCCGTTTGGCGCAGCAGCTTGGGTGGGTCTTCGTCGCCTCACTGTTCCTGCGCGCCTACTCGCTCGGCGGCGGCACATATACTGGTATCGAGGCTGTATCGAACAACGTCCAGTCGCTTGCCGAGCCGCGTGTCAGCACGGGCAAATGGACGATGTTCTATATGGCAACCTCGCTGGGTTTTACTGCAGGTGGAATCATCATCCTTTACCTCCTGTGGGACGCGCGGCCAACCGAAGGGCAGACCCTCAACGCGGTCGCGTTCCGCGCCATCCTCGAAAGCGCGTTGCAAAATCCATCGACCGTGGCCGCCACGTTGTGGATCGTGCTCGCGCTCGAAGGCGGTCTTCTTTTCGTCGCTGCCAATACCGGCTTCCTCGGGGGCCCTGCCGTGCTGGCCAACATGGCGGCGGATTCCTGGGTGCCTCATCAATATCGCTACCTTTCGAGTCGGCTCGTCACGCAACGCGGCATCCTGCTCATGGGCCTAGCAGCAATCGGCATTCTCGCAGTGACAGGCGGCAGCGTTGCGCTGCTGGTCGTGCTCTACAGCATCAATGTCTTTCTTACGTTCTCCTTGTCGCTGCTCGGTCTGTGCTTCTACTGGTGGCGGGCGCGTCGCACCGATCGGCGCTGGCTGTTGCGCATTGCCCTGTCGTTCCTCGGCCTGGCCGTTACCGCCGGCATCCTCGCCGTGACGACGGTCGAAAAATTCGCGGAGGGCGGTTTCATGACGCTACTCATTACCGGCGTCGTCATCGGCTTCTGCATCCTCAACCACGCGCATTATGCAAAGATCAGGCGCAAGCTTCGCCAAGCGGACGAGGTGCTGGCTTGGGAGTACCCGTCGGTACCTAATCCTCCTGTGACCGATCCGAAAGAACCCACCGCGGTCTTCGTTGTCGGCTCGTGCCGCAGCGGCGGGATTTACGCTCTGGACTGGGTCAGGCGCGAATTCCCGAACCATTTTCGCAATTTCGTCTTCATGAATGCTCGGACGGTTGATGCCAAGAGTTACGGCGGCTCCGAGGAACTCGAGCAGGTGCGGCGCCAAGCGGAGCAGACACTTGCTTACTTCGTAAACTTCTGTAACAACCGCGGCCTCGCAGCGAAATCCTATATTTCCTTCGGCATCGATCCGATCGAGGAGCTGACGACCCTTGCCGAGAAGGTTCGCCAGGATTTCCCGCACAGCATCTTCTTCACCAGCAAGCTTATTCTCGAGTACGATAACTGGTATATCCGCCAACTTCACAGCGAGGCGGCGCTCATGATGTTGCGTCGTCTCCACTCTCGCGACATGCCCATGGTCGTTCTGCCGATGAAACTTTAGAGCGCGCACTGGCGCCTTGATAGCGGCGTGCTTGACGCCATCGCCAGAGCTGGAACGCAAGCAACATCCCTAAGGACTGCTACTCGCGTCACGCCCGGTGCGATCTGCTTGAGCAGCTCCAGCCAATGCGCCAGGCAGATATTGCGCGACGACTCGCAAATTTAGCCAAAGCGCGCCGATGCGGCGCGAGCGGGTCACCCTTGCAAGCAGGCGGCGGTAACGGGTCGGGCAAGGTGCCGAATGCATGGTGGGGCTAAGGGCTCCGGCGGCCCTCTGGGCAATCGCAACGGTAATTTCAAGCATGGGCTTTACACGAGGGAGGCCAAAACGCTTCGGGCATCGCGGGTCCTGATTTCCACGCGGTCGCCGAGATTCTTTGTCGCTGTCAGAGTGGGCTCGTAGTCGCCTCCATTCGTTTCCGCCTGGTCGCGGTGGCAGCGTTCGCCACGCGGCAGGGCCTGATCCCGACGCCGCACATTTGCAACCGTAAAGGTACGTTTTTCGCGCCAGGCGTCGGCAAGGGGCTCGAACAGCGTCGGTTCGTGCGCAGCAGGGCGACCGCATGCGGCGGCTAGGGATCATCATAGGCGCAGCGGCGGAGGAATCGGAAACCAAAGTTCGCACTGTTATGCGCAACCGCCGCGTGAGCATTACGAATGGCAGCAATGCGATCCTCCTCACGAAGTCCACCACGAACAAAGCGAATATGGAGGCACCAACCCAAAAAAGCATGCGCAGCACCGTAATTGGGCTCAAGTTTCAGGGCGTCCTCGAGCAATGGGATCGCCATCGCGGCGTCTTTCGGCATTACAGAGTAAAT
>DATFVO010000255.1:0-8584 GCA_035260265.1 Methyloceanibacter sp. | reverse complement strand
CCGTTCCAGCCTCAAGCGGCAAGGCCCAAGCTCACTCTGCGGTTGTCCTCCTTCGTTCTACCGTCATCGGACTGACAGCCTTCCTCACTGTCGTAGACCTTTTCGCGACCCAGGCTATTCTCCCGTCGCTCGCGCGCCATTTACGGCGTCATGCGGGCGGCGATCGGCTTTGCCGTCAATGCCTGCACCCTCGGCATGGCGGTGTCGGGTCTCCCCGTCAGCTATTTCAGCCGCGAGATCGACCGGCGCAAAGGCATCTTGATCAGCCTCGTCCTGCTATCCATCCCAACGGCTCTGCTCGCGAGCGCTCCCAACCTCACGGTGTTCACCGTTCTGCGCGTGGCGCAGGGGCTGTGCATGGCGTCGGCCTTTACCCTCACGCTCGCTTATCTCGGTGAGCACTACAGCGCCGCCGACTCGGCGAGCGCCTTCGCCGCCTATATCACCGGAAATGTCGCGAGCAATTTGGTTGGGCGTCTGATCTCCGCCGCGGTAGCAGACCATTTCGGTCTTGCCGCCAATTTCTACTTCTTCGCCTCGCTCAACCTGATCGGCGCAGTGCTGGTCTATTTCGCCGTGGAGAAGACGCCCTGCATGCAGTGCGTGACCCCCGCCATGAGCTCGCACTTCCAAGCCTGGATCATGCATCTCAAGAACCCATATCGGCTTCTGCATCCTGTTCGCCTTCATTGGCACCTTCACTTATGTGAATTTCGTCCTGGTGCAGCCGCCGCTTGGCGTGGGCGCCATGACACTCGGCTTCATCTATTTCGTGTTCTTGCCGTCGATCGCCACAACGCCGCTCGCAGGCCGCGCGGTGCGGAGCTTCGGCACGCGGCCCACATTCTGGAGCGCGCTGCTTGTTGCCGGCATAGGGCTGCCGCTTCTGATCGTGCCGAACCTTTCGGCGGTGCTGGTCGGCATGGTGTTGGTCGGCGTCGGTACCTTCTTCGCCCAAGCCTGCGCTACGGGGTTCGTCGGTCGTGCGGTGCTGTCCGACCGTGGCTCGGCGAGCGGGCTCTATCTCGCAAGCTATTTCTTTGGCGGGCTGGTGGGCAGTGCCGTACTTGGGCTGATCTTCGACATGTTTGGCTGGGCGGCATGCGTCGCCGGCATCGCCGTATCGCTGCTCATCGCTGCCCTGCTTGCCATTTTCCTGCACACGCCAATGGCGCCCAAGTCGGTCGCTCGCTGACCATAGGCGGCACTTTTATTCTGCTGCGAGCTTGTGCGGGCGGTCTTCTGATTCGTTGCCGGCTTTGTCGGGATCGACTTCTGCCGCATGCTCCGCGCCCGGCTGCGGCTCGTGCAGGATGACGCCTTCGAGCGGATCGAATTCTCCTAGCCAAGCTTGCATTTCCAGCGCGCGCATGGTGTCGGCATAGCCGGCCTGCCAACGCTCGCGGATGCCCGCAGGCGAGAAATCGATGTCCTTGATGTGGCTTTCATTGCCGAGACGCGGCGCCAACAGCCGTACCACGTGCATGGTGGTGCGGCAGGAATATCCCGCGAGCTCCTTGACCATCGGATTCTTCTTCGCTTCGCCGGGGACATATTTCAGAAGCTCGCGAATGACATGACGTAACCTATGGGCCTCGCGCTGCCGCACGATGTAGTTGCTGATGCGGCTCGAATATTGAATGTCCTTGTGGCGGTTGAGAACCTGCCAAATGGTCTGCGGCTCTTCTCCTGTGGGGTGCCACAGATGCACCGCGAAGATCAGAGCGTTGCGGCGCGGATCGTCCTCGAAGACGCGCTCGGTTGGCGTATTGGAAAGGACGCCGCCATCCCAGTAGAGCTCGCCGTCGATGCGTACGGCGGGAAAAGCGGGGGGAAGCGCCCCCGACGCCATGACGTGGCTCAAGGCCAGGTCCATGTCGCGCGAATCGAAATAATGCATCATGCCGGTGCGCACATGGGCGGCGCCGACCGTGAGTCGCGGGCTGCACTGGTTGAGAAGCGAGAAATCCACCAGCTCTTTAAGTGTCTTGCGCAGAGGCTCGGTCGAGTAATAGCCGGCATGATCGGCGCCGAGGGGGATATGGGCGCCGAGGAATGCGCGGGTGTGCGGCTCGAAGAACCCGGAAATGCCCTTGGTCAGCGTCATCCATGATGCGAGCGCATCGCCGGCGCCGGCCCAGGCGGGAAACGCGCCCCAGAAGTTCGCGCGCTCCACTCGTTTCCAGAATTCCTTGAGCTTCGGCAAGCGGTCCTCCGGCTTGTTGCCGGTGATCAGTGCAGCGTTGATGGCGCCGATCGAGGTGCCGATGATCCAGTCCGGTTCGACTCCCGCCTCATGCAGCGCTTGATAGACTCCGCCTTGGTAGGCGCCGAGTGCCCCGCCGCCTTGCAGCACGAGCACGACCTGACCGTTATTGTTGCTGCGGATCTCGTTGACGGCTTCGAGCGGCGTCAGGGTCTTTTTCCTGGTCATGGCTGATCCTTCCTGGATGACCTGTCCATTTGATAATGCCCGTGGCGCACCTTGTCGGGAAATGCCCGCTGGCTAAAGAGTCGATAGGGGAGCGCTATGGCCGGCAGCGGCCCCCTATGCACCTGGAAAGGCTTGATTTTCTGGCTCCCAGGCTCAAGATCACGTCATATCAAAAATGCGGGGGCGCACTCCCAAATCATCTCGACGGCAAAGTCCCATCAATCGTACAACTCGGCTAACAACAAGCGCGAACCAACAATTCCGAGTCGATGATCATTAGCATCGTGAGGAACGAGGCCAGAATCCGTCCGGCCCGGCCGCGACGGCGCGCGGCTCGCTCCGCCACTTCACCGAGAAATTAGGGCAGCGGAGCGCATCTCCTATGGAAATGCACCAAGTCCGCTATTTCCTCGCGGTAGCGCGTACGCTCAACTTCACGCGCGCTGCTGAGGAATGCAATGTCGCCCAGCCGTCCCTCACGCGCGCGATCCGGCAGCTCGAGGGCGAGCTCGGCGGCGACCTATTCCGGCGCGAGCGCCCGCAGGCTCAGCTAACCGAGCTCGGCCAGCGCATGCTGCCTCTGCTCAAGCAGTGCTACGAGAGCGCCATCAGCGCCCGCTCGCTCGCCACCGCCATCAAGAAGGGCGAGGTCGGTTCCCTTAGGATCGCGCTGTCCCGCACGATCGATCCGTCGCTCGTCACGCCCCACGTGATCGAACTCGGCAAGCTGTTCGAAGGCCTTGAGTTGAAGCTCTTGCGCGGCACTTCGAGCGAAGTACTCGACTATTTGAAGCAAGGCGAGGTCGAGCTCGGAATTGCGGCAAAGATCGGCGACGAATGGGAACGGCTGGACAGCTGGCCGCTCTTTACCGAGGAGTTTCAGCTCATCGTCCATTCTATGCATCCACTTGCAGCATGCTCGAGTATTGCACTCGATGACCTGCGAACCGAGCGGCTGGTGGTTCGCACCTACTGCGAAACAACCGATGAATTGCTCGATGTCTTGCGAGCGCGGGAGTTCGACGTGACCCGCTTCCACGAAGTAAGCGCCGACGGCGATCTGATTTCCCTGCTCGAGGCAGGGCTCGGCGTCGCGCTCGTGCCGCGCAGCACACGAAGCCCCGCTACTCTCATGCGCATCGCCGTGGATGGTATAGAGGTCAAGCGCACCGTGAATCTTTATGGCGTGGCCGGCAGGCAGCGCACGCCGGTCGCCTCGGCTATGATGAAGATGCTACGCGCCTACGATTGGCCTAGACTTATCGCCTAATGGGCGCTTCTGAGCGCCGAAAGCAGATCCTCGATGGCCATGCGCTTGCGGTAGTCGGGATCGACGAAGCGCGCCTTGACCTCGCCGTCAGTGCCAACCACGAAAGTGGCAGGAACTGGAAGCAGCCATGTGTCGCTCCCTTGCGAGCGTGCCACGTCCCAGCCAGCGCTCGACATGAGCTCCTGCATTTCTTGGCCCACCCAGAACGCGAGATTGAGCGACAGCGCGTAGCCATTGTCGAAATCGGTCAGGACAGGAAACGGCGCCTCGGATTCCGCCTTAAGCTCGGCAGCGAAATGCTCCCGATCTGGCATGATGGCGGCGACTTGTCCGCCCTCCGCCGCGATCTCTTCTTGCGCCTCGGCGAGAGCATGCGTGTTGATGCGGCAATAAGGGCACCAATGTCCGCGATGGAAGGTGACTGCAACGGGGCCGCCCTCGAGCAACTTGTCGAGGCTGACGAGCTTTCCGTTCTCGTCGGGTAGGATGAAAGGCGGCATTTTATCGCCTGGCTTGGGCGCGTTCTCGCCGACGTCGTGCTCTTTCAGTCTCGTCACTAGCCTGTCGACTGCCTCTTGGAAATCTGGCCCGTGCCGTCGAACCGCGTCGGCGAAGGCCTGAAGCCTCTCGGCGAGCGAGGCGTCCATGTCGCGGCACTTGATAAAGGCTTCTTCCAGCGCCACTGAGAGCGATTTTGCGTTCATTCATAAGACCTTAGGCTGGGCGCCAACACGCCCCGCAATAGCACGCACAGAGCTGGAATTGCACAAGGTTCCCCGATGCCTCTCCATACCATCGGGACCTTGGCGTGAACAGCGGCGATCATCATCCTGCGCTCTCAAGCTTTCCTGCCGGCTTCCTCTTGCGATTGGGCATCTTGCAGCGCCTTGAGCAGGTCCTTGATGGCCACGCGCTTGCGGAAGTCGGGGTCGATGAAGCGGGCAGTGATAGTGCCGTCCCTGGCAATGACGAAGGTCGCCGGAATTGGCAAGACCCACGCGTTATTCCCCTGATAGTCGGGGAGCTGCCGGCCGCCGGATTCGAGAATCTTTTGCATTTCGTCGCCGACCCAGATCGCGAGGTTGAGCGAAAGTGCATAGCCATTGTCGATATCGGTCAGCACGGGATATCGCGCCTCTCCCTCGGCCTTGAACAGTGCTGCGAAACGCTGACGATCGGGCATGATCGCGGCGAGATTTGCGCCCTTCGAGGCGATACGTTCCTGCGCTTCTGCGAAGGCCCTTGTGTTGATACGGCAATAGGGGCACCAGTGGCCGCGATGGAAAGTCATTGCCAACGGCCCCTCGGCGAGCAATACGTCGAGCCTTACGAGATGCCCTTGTTCGTCAGGCATGGCAAAAGGCGGCATCGGCTCCCCAGGTTTCGGCGCAGCTTTACCTGCGTCATAAGCCTTCAGCCGTCTCACCAATCGATCCACGGCCTCCTGATACCCGGGATTCAGGTATCGCGTGGCGGAACTGAAAGCGTCGAGCCTTTCGCTCAACGATGCATCCATGTCGCGGCAATAAAGGAAGGCCTCTCCTAGACTGCCGAATGCCGGAGTTGTCATGGATTGGCTCCTTTGCCCCCGGCACTGTCAGATCCTTCGCGACGGTCAATTGACCCGGGCCCGCACATTAGGGCCTTCGGTTTGGTCATTCCTCGGACGCGGTCGGCGGCTTGCGCGCTGGTAGGCTTCTGATTTGGCCCGTTCAGCCGGGCAAGGTCCAATAGCGGCCGGCTATGGTGTCGATCATTCATCAGCATTTCCGGCGCGGCGCAGAACAGGTGGTATTACAGCAAGCAGAGGAGAGCCGGCTGCCGAGCGCAGATGCCGCGCATCCGGGAGGGAGCCATGCAAACCTACGATGCAATCATCCTCGGCTCTGGCCAGGGCGGCGTGCCGCTTGCAACCAATCTCGCGGATCAAGGCTGGTCGGTGGCACTGATCGAGAAGGCCGATGTCGGCGGATCGTGTATCAATTACGGCTGCACGCCGACCAAGACGATGATCTCCAGCGCCCGGATCGCGCACTACGCGAGAGTCGCACCGGAGTTCGGCATTCATCTGGGCAAGATCAAAGTGAATATGGCAGAGGTCGTGGCGCGCAAGAACGAGATCGTGGAGTCGTTCCGGAGCGGCGTACAGGACCAGATCGACAGCAGTCCGAGCCTTGCGCTCTATCGCGGCCACGGCCGCTTCATTGGCCCGCACGAGATCGAGGTCGACGGCGAGAGGCTCAAGAGCGACAAGATTTTCATTAACACCGGCACGCGGCCTCGCATCGTTCCGATTCCAGGACTCGACCAGATCGAGGTGCTTACCAATCGCAACATCATGGATCTGAAGGAGCTGCCGGATCACCTGATCGCGCTCGGCGGCAGCTATTTGGGGCTCGAATTCGGACAAACGTTTCGCCGTCTCGGCAGCGGAGTGAGCGTTGTCGAGATGTCAGATAACATCTGCCCACGCGAGGACGCTGAGGTCTCAGAAAGCCTGAAAGAAGCGCTCGAAGCCGAAGGCATGAAATTTCACCTTGGCGCGAAAGCCACTAAGGTCGCCAAGACGGCAGGCGGATTGGAGGTCACCCTTGAGAAGAAAGATGGGACCGCCGAGGCGCTTGCGGGAACGCACCTTCTCATGGCGATCGGTCAAGTGCCGAACTCTGACGACCTCGGCCTCGACAAGGCAGGGGTCGCGACCGACAAGAACGGCTACATCAAACATAACGGCAGACTCGAGACCAACGTCCCGGGCATCTGGGTGCTTGGTGACGTGAAAGGCGGGCCTGCCTTCACCCACGTCTCCTATGACGACTATCTCGTCATTTTCGACAATGTGGTCAACGGCAAGGACCGCACCATCGACAACCGCGTGGTGCCTTACGCGCTTTACACCGATCCAGAGCTTGGCCGGATCGGGCTCACCGAGCGCGAGGCGAGGGCCAAGTGCTATCGCCTGAAGATCGGCAGTGTGCCGACGTCATACGTGGCGCGCGCCATCGAGCGCGGTGAGACCAGCGGCCTCATGAAGATCGTGATCAATGCCGACAACGATCGCATCCTCGGCGCAACGATCCTCGGAGCCGAGGGCGGGGAGCTGGTTCAGATCCTGATGGCGGTGATGCTAGCCGACGCTTCCTACACGGTGCTTGAGAACAAAATGTTCATTCACCCGACACTCGCCGAAGGTCTTTTCGCTCTGCTGGGGAACGTCGAGGCAGTGTAAGCGTCACCGCACCACCTTTCGATAGAGGTGCCAAGTGGCGTGGCCAAGCACTGGCATCACGATAATCAAACCGAGAAAAGCGGGGATCATGCCAATGACAAGCCCGCCCGCCACAATCAAGCCCCACACCGCCATCGGGCCGGGGTTAGCAGCTACCGCGCGAATCGACGTGGACACCGCGCCGTAAAGCCCGACATCGCGATCGAGCAGCAGCGGAAACGACACCACGCTGATCGCGAGCACGAGCAAAGCGAATAGGAAGCCGACCCCAACCCCCACCACGATCATCGTCCAGCCTGCGGAAGTGGTGAATACGTCGCGAGCGAACGCGGTGATCGAGAGCGGCGGCTCGGGACCGAGTGTGAGCTGGTAGATCACAGCAGCCGCGAGCATCCAAAGCACGAAGATCGCCAACAGCACCAGTCCCAGCACCAGGATCGCACCGAATCCGGGCGAGCGGACCACGCCGAAGGCATCGATCCAACCGATGCGATGGCCCTGCTCACGGCGCCGGCTCATTTCATAAAGGCCGACTGCTGCGACCGGACCGAGCAGTGCGAAGCCGGACGCGAGTGGAAATAGCAGGGGCAGAAAGTGGTAACCGAAACTCAGCCATGCGAGCAGGATGCCCACAAGCGGGTAAATGAGGCAGATGAAGATGACGTCGGACCGATAGGCCTCAAAATCGGCAAGCCCTCTCATCAAAACGGCTCTGAGATCGGAGGTCCTGATCCGGCGAACCGTCGGCAGCGCGATGTCCCGGCTCCCCCGCACGGAGTGACCCAGCGAGCCGACGGTCAGAGACGCAAGCCATAGCTGGTCTGCCGTCCACTCTACCGGGTTTCGGATATGCTCTCGGCTTGTCATGTTCGCTCCTCCCGAACTCCAAGTCCAAGGGTCCCGGGGGCTAGCATCAGTGGCTTCATGCCAACTGGCCGCGGGGCGAGGGCGATAAGCGAAATTATACACCATCCCGGCGTCTAAGTCCCCACTTGTCCAACTTCGCTGCAAGGTCACCCGTCTTTTTTGAACGTCGACTGCTGAGCACCGGGAACCCAGCGACCTCCATCATTGTTTTGGGAGCTCCAATGGCGGCCGGGATGCTGCCGCCAGCAAAGAGGGGTTGGAGCAATGACCAAACTCGACCAGCTTAATCTTGAGAAGCGCAAGAAGTTCGCCGAGATCTGCGAACTGGTTGCTTGCGAGCTTGGCTACCGCGGGCTTGCGGCAATAAATCCGGAAGACCGCCGGCACATCGAACGTGAGGCGGGGCAACAAGTCACGGAGTGGGGAGAGACCACCGAGCTCCGAACGCGCTCCAACATTCGCCCGATTACGCCGTTACGACGTCTATTGAGCGAGTATCAGAATATTTGCGAGCGAATCCTCGATGAGCATGAAATCGAGGTTGGCCTTTGGGCGTACAAACGAGGGTCACGGCGGCAACGTCGACCTGCGTATCGCTAAAGGGCTCAGCTCCACTGCTAATTTACAGCCCGAGAATTAGAAAGGGGGACAAGCATGCGTGACATCCGCGTCGACCTGCAAGACCGCGCGAATTTGATCAAGAAACAAATGAGCGCTGCGCAGGATCAATTCGATAAGCTCGTCGAGCGGCTCAAGCTGGAGCATCAGAGCAGGCTGAAAGAGC
>DATFVO010000254.1:0-10699 GCA_035260265.1 Methyloceanibacter sp. | reverse complement strand
CTCCTTCATCGATGATCACTCACGCTAGCATAGCCTGCAAAAATGCCTTCGCCTTAGCATAGATACCGGGCGCTTCACTTTCGCGCGGACCGGCAATGCAGATCGAAAGGCTTATCTGCCGGCCTTCGTAAAACCAGGCAGCCGCGCGGCCGACGGCGGCGGTCGCGTCGAGATCGATAGCAAGGGCCGGCTTTTGCAGTTGGTAAGCGGTGCGAACGGCGAGCTCGGTGCCAGGCGAATTCAGGCCGCGTTCGTCGACGAGCACCATGAGCCGGTCGCTGTCGCGCACGTTCCACTCGGTGCGCTGATTTGGATCGGCAAGCGGCGTCTCCTGCAAGTATGGATAGGACGCAGGCAGCCCCGGTGGCGTTGGCATGTCCTCGGCCCAGCCTCCTTTGGGACACCAGCCGCCGTAAAGGACGCCTCGTTCGATCGCCGCATCGAGCGCGGCGCGGTCGACACCCGTCTGGCCGCCGGAGACGATCTTCAGCATGAAGCCATCGATGACCCGAAAGACGGCCTTCCGGCAAGGCTTGGTTTAGGCGGCAGCGAGCTCCTGGTCGAGGGCTGTAGCACGTTGCAGAGCAGGCCGCTGCTCGAGGCGCCCGACATAGGCCACGAACTCCGGGCGTTTCGGCAAGAGGCCGAACATCATGCCCCAGCGCAGCATCGAGCCCACCACCACATCGGCAGCGGTGAACTGCTCTCCCATGATATACGGACCTTTGGCGACCGCCTTTGCTACGACGTCCATCACGGTATCAAAGTCGCCGTAGCCGACCATGGCGCGTCGGGGCTCCTCTTTGCGCGGCGACGCTTTGTCGAGGACTGCAGCCTCGATGCAGCTCGGGCTGAAGAACAGCCATTTCAGGTAAGGCCCGCGGCGCGGATCCCCGACCGGGATGTTGAGCCGGGCATGAGGGAACTCGTCGGCGAGATAGGTGCAGATCGCGGCAACCTCGGTAATGATGGCGTCGCCATGCTTGAGCGCAGGCACCTTGCCCATCGGATTGATGGCAAGATAGTCGGGCTTGCTCTGCTCGCCCTTGGCCAGACTCAGGAGGTGGATGTCATAAGGCTCGCCGAGTTCCTCAAGCATCCAGCGGACGACCTGCGAGCGCGACGGTGCGGCGTGATAGAGCGTAAACTTCGCCATGCTGATCTCCTTTGTCATAACAGGCGCTCACTTAGGCTTGGAGCGCTCCAAAAACGAACGGAACTCCCGTCAAGCGTGCAGGATTAGTGCTCAAGAAGGCGGCGTTGTGACGGCTGGAGTATGACAATGGCACCACGGACCAGAAAGGCGACAAAAAGCCGAAAGGGGACAAACGGCCGCAAGCGCTGGTCGCAGGCGGTAACCACGGGCTCTAATGCCCTCGACCTGCAAAAGGGCGTCTTCACGCTGAAGGATCCAAGGAAGATCGCGCTCTCGCTCAAGCGTTCTGCTGAACAGAGCACGCGCCGGAAATCGGACCCGTACCGTTCGGCGATGTCGATGCTCGTCTTCTATATCAATCGCGCCGGCAAGAACCTGCCTCAGGCGGACCGCGCGCGGCTGGAGAAGGCGAAGAACGAATTGCGCAAGGCCTTCGGCAAGAAGGCGGCCTAGCCCGGCTTCCTCTTGGCCCAGCCTTCCAGCTCGCCGATCCAATGCTCAACGTGTTGGGAGAAGGTGGCTAGCACCGCGTCGAAGGCCGCTTCTTCGGCGTTCTCGGCGCCGCGATCTGCCTGTAGCTCCTCGAATACCTGACGATAATCGGCGTAGCCCTGCATCTCCTCCGCGCGATGCCACCAGAAATCGCCGATGAAGAAGAATCTGATCCAGGAGAAAAGGCAGTCCGTCCAGTCCTCGAGGTAATGGCGGAGGTGGATGCTCGGGGCGCACAGATAGAAGTCGGCATTGTGCAGGACCTCAGCGCCGTTCTTTAGGCAATCCTCGCGCGTCGCGACCTCGACAAGCCTGCCATCGAGGAACGGGTAGTCCGCGCATTCGAGGAACACGAAGCTCATGCGGTCTGCGCCGAGATAGAGTCCGCGCGGGTCGAACAGCTTGAAATCGACCCCGCGCAGGCGCGCTTTGTCGATCCCGATCAAGGGAGGACCCTTAGCCTTCGGATCGGCCACGAGTCTCACGCCTACCTCGCGCGCTCTATCGACGAGGATGTCGGGGTTTGGGCTGATCCAACTCGAGATCAGGATCGAGCCAGACATCTCCTCGTCGAATAGCTCGACATTGGGGCGGAGGCGAGTGGCGTTTCCGTTTTGCTTGTTCAACGCCTTCAGCCGCGCGGGCTGCTTCGGCTCGGCCCTCCTGAAATATTCGTCGCTCCGCGCCGCAAGCCGGTCGAGATAGCTAAGCAGCCGATAGCGGATCCGCGGGTCGCTACGGCTGCCTTTCCAGACAACGGTGACGGAGGGCATTTACTTTACTTTCCTCCGTGAGTGCGGGGCCGAGAAGAACGGCACATTGCCCTCCCCTGAAGAGGGGCGCAAGCCATGTTCCAGAAAAGGGTTGCTTCCAACTTCACCCATTCCCGTCGCAACGAGCGCGATGTCTCTGATCCGAGCAGATCGAGCGCTATACTGGGCGAGGAAAGACAAGGGGATTGGGCATGGGCGACTGGGATGGCTTTTACGCGCTCACGGGTGGCACGGCCGGCGTGTTGATTGGTCTCATTTTTGTCGTGATCACGCTCGGAATGGAGCACGCCAAGGAGGGCGATACGGTTCGAACTCGCCTCTTTGTCACTCCCATTCTTGTCTATTTCGTGAGCTTGCTGATCACCTCGCTCGCCATGATCCCGCCGCTGTCTGACGTGATCCGAGCGCTCGCTCTCGTAGTGATCGGCTGCGCCGGTCTTGGCTACACGATCAATCTTGCACTGCTGCTCCGCCGCCTGGCGGCGCCGGAAGAAATCGAGGCGCTGTGGGATATCGTGCTGCCGATTGCGTCCTATTCGCTTCTTGTGTTCTCGGCGGCGGCCTGGGCCCTCAAGGCCCCGTTCGCCGATTTGAGCGGGGCGGCCGCGGTCGTGGTCCTGCTCATCGTCGCCCTGCGCAAAAGCTGGGTGGTGACCCTGTTCATAGCGAGCCGCAAGAGAAAAGACGCATCAGACTGACAAAGGGAAGAGCGGCGCGGCACAGGCTTGGCCGCGCCGTCTCCAGAAGATGCAAAGTGGCGAAACCGGGGGCTCGCCACTTCGCTTAAGGACGTTCCACCGTTCAGGCCTTGGCGTGATGGGCGTGCGATCCCATTCCTGCCAGCATGCCGGCGACCTTCTCCGACACATAGCCGAACACGGCGCCGATGATCATCGACAGAATGATCACGACCTCGGGGTTCTGCAGCGAGGCGACCGTAAGATTGCCAGCAGCGTCCTTCATCAGAACGTAGGCGACCACCGAGGCAAAACCATAGACCTGTGCCGGGATGCTGTTGAAGGCCGGGACATTGGCGAGAAGCACCATGGCTGCGACGCCAACGCCGACGCAGATTGCGGCCCAGAGCGGAACGCCAAGTTTGTCAGCGATGCCAGTCTGGGTGGCGACCCAAAGTGTAATGCCGGCAATGACGGCACCGGCGGCGTTGTTGAGGATCGCCGATTGCAGTCCATGCTCTTTGCCGCCGCAATGGAAGAAGCAGCCCCAGGCGATGAATGCGGCCCAGATCGCAAGCGCGCCGCCGAGCGGCCCGAGGAAGAGCCAAGTCGCTATGGCGCCAAGCACACCAACGCTAATTGCGAGAGCTGTATTCGTGGACATCTCACCCCCCTTTTCGGTGGAAGAGCGGGCGGATGCGCCGGAAGGCCGGCGGTCCACCGGCTCACTGATCGAAGCCTGTTTTTATGCGAGACCGATTCGGCTTCCGGGCGGAGAGTAGCCCAAAGTGGGCCTGGACTGAACAAAGATTCAGCGTTTTGCCCAATTCATAGACCGAAATCGAGGGTGGGCTGACAAGGCACGGTCCTTGAAACCCAAAGCGGCGCGGGGCTAGGTTTCGGCCATGACAGACAGAGTTCATGTGATCGGAGGTGGACTTGCAGGCAGCGAGGCCGCCTGGCAGCTTGGGCGAGCGGGGGTGCCGGTTGCCCTCCACGAGATGCGCCCAATCCGCCAAACCGAGGCGCACAAGACCGGCGCCTTTGCCGAGCTCGTCTGCTCCAACTCCTTCCGCTCAGACGAATGGGAGACCAATGCGGTCGGACTCCTCCACGAGGAGATGCGGCGCGCGGGCTCTCTGATTATGTGGGCCGCCGATACGCACAAGCTCCCGGCCGGAGGAGCCTTAGCGGTCGATCGCGACGGCTTTGCCGGCAACGTGACTGAAAAGCTCGAGGCGCATCCACTTATCGAGATCGTGCGCGGGGAGATCGACGGCCTCCCGCCGGCGGAGTGGGACAGCGTGATCGTGGCCACTGGCCCCCTCACCTCGCCGGCGCTCGCTGCCGCCATCCAAGCGCTGACCGGGGAAGTCGAGCTTGCCTTCTTCGACGCAATCGCACCCATTGTTTACCGCGACACGATCGACATGGACGTTTGCTGGCTTCAGTCGCGCTACGACAAGTCAGGGCCAGGCGGTGGCGGCGCCGACTACATCAATTGCCCACTCGACAAGCGCCAGTACGACGCCTTCCTCGCGGCGCTGCTTGCGGCCGGGAAGAGTGCGTTCAAGGATTTCGAGGCGGCGACGCCCTATTTCGAGGGCTGCCTGCCCATCGAAGTTATGGCCGAGCGCGGGCCGGACACGCTGCGCTACGGCCCAATGAAGCCGGTCGGCCTCTCCAACCCGCACCAGCCTGGCAGCAAACCTTACGCCGTGGTGCAGCTCCGCCAGGACAATGCTCTCGGCACGCTGTGGAACATGGTCGGCTTCCAGACCAAGCTCAAACATGGCGAGCAAGTGCGGGTGCTCCGCATGATCCCCGGACTCGAGCAGGCGGAGTTCGCGCGGCTAGGCGGGCTGCATCGCAATACCTTCCTCAACAGCCCGAAGCTGCTGGACGCCACGCTTCGCCTCAAGGCCGATCCGCGCTTGCGCTTTGCCGGGCAGATCACTGGCGTCGAAGGTTACGTCGAGTCGGCGGCGATCGGTCTCGTCGCCGGCCGCTTTGCCGCAGCCGAGCGGCTCGGGCAGAAACTCATGCCTCCGCTTCCGACCACGGCGCTCGGCGCACTCGTTAGTCATATCACCGGCGGCCATCTCAGCGCCGAGGGCGAAGGCGCGAGGAGCTTCCAGCCGATGAATGTCAATTTCGGCTTGTTCCCGCCCATTGCTGCTCAGCCTCATCCTGGAGGCAAGGGACCCCGCAGCTCGAAGGGATTCGACCGGAAGCGGGCGCTTGCCCGCCGCGCCCTTGCCGATCTCGACCGCTGGCTCAGCCGTTCAGCCTCTGTGGCCGCGGAGTAAGCCCGCTCAGCCAGACTTGCTCAGGACGAGCCAAAACCGCAGCAGCGAGATATCGAAATCCGGCTCCTTGTAGGTCCCGTTTATGTTGTCGATGACGGCGGTGCCATCGAGACCGTTAGGCGTGCCCTTCAGCTCTATAGGGCGATGGTGGTCGACTTTCGGCCAGCCGCGGCGATAAACTTCCCTCATCGCATCGGCTACATCGAATTTCACCGACGCTCCATTATCTAGGCTTACAGTGAGCAGCTTATCTGCCAGTTCGATCTTGACGATGCCGAGGCCTTCGACTGAGACCGTCTGCGCCGGAATGGCGACGGGCACCGGGCCGCCGCCTTCGAACACGACCGGCCCCAGCACGGTGCCGCCCTTTGCAAGCGAGAGCGTAGCCGGCACGTCGGAATAATGCGTGAAATAGATGGCGCCGGAGACGTTGCCGATAGCGGGGCGAAGGCCAAGCGCAACCAACAGCTCGCGTGCCGTCTCCTCAGGCTTCTTGCCCGGCGCGAAGGGATCGTTGGGTTGGCCTTCGAACCAGGGTGCGAGGAGGCTGAGCGAACGGTGGGTGTTGAGATACCACTCGATGCCGCGCACGCGCGCCGCATCCGTGCCAAGAAGACCGCCGCCTGCGTTCCCCTCGGGCTGCCTCACGACCTTGCCATCCACCAGCATGCCCTTCTCGGTAAGAACCGACGCAAGCTCGGACTTCTGACTCATGACGGAAAAGCCAACAGCGCCACCTGGGCCAAACGATGCGGCAGCCAGGAGGAGCGCAAGCACGCCAGGCACGAGGCGCAGGTCGAAATCGCTGCCTCGGATGATACGGAAGCCGGCGAGCAGCAGCGCCCATACGCCGATCAGCGCCATCAGATAACGTTGGTCGGTGACACCGTAATCCGAGATGCGCCGCCACACGGCAATGAACAGCAGCACGACCGGCAACGCTGCGAGCCAAACCCAGTAGCGCCAGAACACGCTAACGAGAGGGCCGCCTTTTTCGCGGCTTGGATAGCCGACCAGCAACGTCGCCGCGCCAACCAACAAATAGCCAACCACCATTGCGCCAAGCGTGCCCTTCGGCAGCCCCCAAGCGAGCAAGATCTTGATGGCGTAGGCATAGAGGATGGCGGTGTAGACGAGGAGCAGAGGAACCAGCACGAATTTCACCAGCGCAGCGATGGCGCGCACGGTGAACTCGCTTTCCTCCCGTGCAGTGATGGAGTCGGTGAAGCTTCGCGGCGCGAAGGCGAGGAAACTTACCGGAGCCACCAGGCCGAGGCTTACCGTCCAGATGTAGTCATGCCACTTCGCGGGCAGATGGAGCCCGAACAGCAGCTTCAGAGTCCCGTGAATGATGGAGAGGCCAGCTCCGAACAGTACGGCAGCGACAAGGGCAAGCAGCGCGCCGAGCCAGAGCCGGTGATTGAACAGCCAGAACGTGGCATTGGACTCGCCGCGGCCGAGATGACCTGCAAGACCGACGAGCAGGAGAAGACTGCCGAGTAGAAGCGGCGGGCTAAACCAGATATCCCAAGCGAAGCGGAACAAGATCGCGATGACCAGGATGCCCCCCAGCCACAGCGCGATACGCACCGGGAAAGAACGCTTTTGGTTCTCCCCGTAGAAGTCGACCGCCAAAACCCACAGAAACGAGCCGGCAAGAGCGCCTAGGACGCGGTTTTCCACATCGCCAACGTCGCCATGCGCGAGCTTGAAGGCCGTGAGCAGCGCGGCGATGAGAACGGCCAGCTGAAAACGCGACACGGCGGCGCTGACGTTAGGAAGCCTGCTCCGCCACCACGATTTGCTCGTTACACTGACCATCACCCTCCCCCGATTTGTGGTGGTGTTCTCACCTGAGTACCATCAATCAGGCGGCAGAGCGAACGCTGCGCTAACCGCGCCAGGCCTATGCGAGGTGACCATGCCCACGGCTAACAGCATCTGGATCGACATCGCAGGACTTCTGGCGATCCTCCTACTCGTGGCGGCAAATGGCTTCTTTGTCGCCGCCGAGTTCTCCTTGGTCGCCGTCCGGCGCAGCCGGGTGACACAACTCGTGGCAGAGGGACAACGTCGCGCCCGGGCGCTCAAGAGAACCATCGACCATCTTGACGCCAACCTCGCAGCCACCCAACTCGGCATCACCATCTCGTCGCTCGCCCTCGGCTGGATCGGCGAGCCTGCCCTCGCCCACCTCATTCAGCCTTTTCTTACCAACGGTCTTGTGTCCCTCGCGCAAGTCGGCTCGCACGCCATTTCCGTCACCATCGCCTTTGTCGTCATAACCGCGTTGCATATCGTGCTTGGCGAGCTTGCTCCGAAAAGCCTCGCCCTCCAGCGCAGCGAACGCACCGCGCTCGCCGTGGTGCGTCCGCTTGCCCTGTTCAGAGTCCTTTTCTGGCCGGCCATTGTCAGCCTGAATGGTTTGGGGAATCTGCTGCTCAGGTTTTTCGGCCTGCGCCCTGGAGCGACCGAGGAGACTTTGCACTCGCCGGCGGAATTGAAGCTGTTGATAGCCGCGAGCCAGGAAGCTGGACTACTGCAACAGACCCAACAGGAGCTGTTCGAGCGAATCCTCGGCATCGGCAAACGTCCTATCGCCGACGTCATGACCCCTCGCGTGGACGTCGAGTGGATCGACGCAAATGATGACATCGCGGAACTGCGCCGGCGTATTCGCCAATGTGGCCATGCTCAGCTCCTGGTCGGCAAGGGCACCATCGATGAGCCGATCGGCATGGTGCTTAAGAAGGATCTGCTTGATCAGATCCTCGACGGACAAGCCATCGACCCGCTCGCCGCCATGCGTCAACCGATCGCCCTTCACGAGACCATGCCGATCTTTCAGGTGCTAGAGGAGTTCAAGAGCGCGCCGGTGCGTTTGGCAACGATCCTCGACGAATACGGCGTGCTGCAAGGCATCGTCACCCAGACCGACTTGCTCGAAGCCATCGCAGGCGAATTGCCCGAGATTGAAGGCGAAGAGCCAGGGATGGTCGAGCGCGAGGATGGATCGCTGCTGATCGATGGCATGATGCCGGCGCAGGAGGCATTCGATCGGCTCGGCTTCAAGGTCCGGCCTGAGGGAGACTTCCACACCATGGCCGGGTTTGCCCTTTTTGCCATGGGCCACTTGCCGGCGCTCGGCGAACGTTTCGACTACGAGGGTTGGCAATTTGAGATCATCGATTTGGATGGCCGCCGGATCGACAAGATCCTGGCAATCCCAATCGGCTCCTCGACATGAGCCCATCGAGTGAGCCGGCACTAACGCTGTCGCGCCAGGCGCCAAAGGCGGTAAAGTGGATTGATGTCGGCGACCTCCCGCAGGGGATCGCGTCGTTTCTTCTCCAACGCTGCGAGATACGGCTCGACCAGGCGAAGCGGCAGGAAAGCCGCCCGTCTCCGCTCATCGAGCTCTGCGACCTTATGGCTAGCCTCGCCTAAAGCCTCGCGCGCTCTAGCACGTAACTCTTCAATAACGGCAAACAAGCCCTCCCCGGCATTACGGAGGAGCACGCGCTCTGGCGCTGTTCCATGACGCTTTAGCGCGTCTGCTGGAAGGTAGACGCGACCCTGCGCGATATGCACCGGCAAAGCGCGCATCAAACCGGTGAGTCCATAAGCGATTCCCGCCGGGGCTGCTGCAGTTTCGAGCCGGTCGTTTCGCGAGCCCAGAATTTGCGCTGCCAGCATGAACAGAGTGCCGGCAGTGTCGTGAAGATAGGACTGAAGCGAAGGCCAGTCGGGCATTATCTTCGTTCCTACATCGAACAGGCGCGCATCGATGAGGCCGGCAATGCGCTCGCGGGAAAGTGCATGGTGGCGTATCGCAGAGCCCAACGCATCGGCGACGGGCTGGCCCGTCGCTTTGCCCTTACCCGCTTGCTCTATGGCCTCTCGCCACCACTGCAAGCGAATTGCGCCGAGGTCAGGCTCGCTTACCTGCTCGGCGATCCGCGCAAGCTCGACGTTGAAGGCGTAAAGGGCGAAGAGATCGTGGCGCGCGTCACGCGGGGCAAACAGAGCGGCCAGCGCCCGGCCAGGATCGCCGGCGCGGGCGATGCGTCTTACTGCGTCGCGACGGTCGGCCTCATGCAAAGTTAAGCCCGCCTCGAGCCGCCGGGCTCAAATGCGCGCCGCGGCGGGACCCCTTTTCTTAGCGGGCGCCGGGCTTGCGCTCCATGCCTCGCGCCTCACGCCTAGGATCAGTTGCAGTGGCGAGGCCACGAAGATCGACGAGTAAGCGCCAATCACGATGCCCCAGCACATAGCGAGCGCGAAGCCGAAGATGGTCTCGCCGCCGAAGAACAGGAAGGGCAGCATGGCGAGGAAGGTCGTCACGTGAGTAAGCACGGCGCGCGACAGCGTCTCGTTGATCGATACATCGAGCAGTTGCACCAGCGGCATGCGCTTATATTTGCGCAAATTCTCCCGTACCCGGTCGAAGATCACGACTTTGTCGTTGAGCGAATAGCCGATGATGGTAAGCAGCGCCGCAATGCTCGACACGTTGAACTCGAGCTGGAACAGCGAATAGAGGCCGATGGTGCCGGTCACGTCGTGAATCAGAGAGGCGACGGCAGCGACGGCAAACTGCCATTCGAAACGGAACCACACGTAGATGAGAATGCCGACCATGGCCACGACCACGGCAATCGTGCCGCTAGCGATCAGCTCGCTGGAAATCGTCGGACCGACGATCTCGACGCGGCGATAGTCGACCGTATCGCCGAGGGCCTGTTTTACCTTGCCGATCGAGGCCTGCTGCTCCTGCTCGGTCGGCTGCGATGCGATACGAATCAGCACGGAGTTGGGCGCGCCGAACTCCTGGATTTGAACTTCGCCGAGGCCCAGCCCGCTGACCTTGCCGCGAATATCGGCGAGATTGGCAGGGCTCTCCTTGGTCTGAATCTCGATCAGCGTCCCGCCCTGGAAGTCGATACCCATGTTGAGCCCGACAGTCGCGATGAGGATGAGAGGGACGACAGTCAGGAGCGCGGAGATGATCCAGGTGATCGCGCGCACCCCGACGAAATCGATCTTGGTGTCGGGCGGGATGAAGTGGATGCCTGTAAACATCGGCTCTATTCCTTAAATCGGGATCAGTCGCGGCCGCGTCCAACGCAGCCAATAAGCGACCATGAGCCTGGTGACGGTCACCGCCGTGAACATTGAGGCGATGACGCCGACCGTCAGTGTAACGGCGAAGCCGCGCACCGCCCCTGAGCCGAGCCAAAACAGAACCAAGACGGCGATCAGCGTGGTTACGTTTGAGTCGATGATGGTGAT
>DATFVO010000253.1:0-8523 GCA_035260265.1 Methyloceanibacter sp. | reverse complement strand
CTCTTGGGCGTCCGCGCAGTGGTCGCCGAGAGCTTCGAGCGCATCCACCGCTCGAACCTGATCGGCATGGGTGTGCTTCCGCTCGTGTTTGCCGAGGGTACGTCGTGGAGATCGCTCAACCTCAAGGGTGACGAGACCGTGAGCCTGCGCGGGCTTGCCGAGATCAAGCCGATGCAGTGGCTCGAGGCCGATATCGCTTATCCGAGCGGCGAGAAGCGCGCGGTCCCCTTGCGCGCGGCGATCGATACGTTCGACGAGCTCGACTATTTCCGCAACGGCGGCATCTTGCACTTCGTGCTGCGAGAGCTCGCACGTCCGGCTGCCTGAGTGCCTAGGCTGTGACGCTCACCCGGGCTTGAGACGTAGCCTCCAGCGCCGCAATGCGACAATCGTAAAGACGATCTCCACCAGCCTTAGCGGCCAGGCGCCTTGCAGGAAGGCGTAGAGTCCCGCGAGCACGCAAGCCACGGCGAAGCCTAGAACGTACCATGGGCTGCGGTGTTCGAGCGCATAGCACACGAGCATCAGCACCGTGGCGGCGAGACCGAAAAGAGACAGAGCATTCATGTCAGGGCCGGGTTTGTGAGCTTGCGTCTGGTGTCACGTGAAGGGCGCCCGCGTCAAATATGCGGGTAGATCGAATCACCTTGGAAAGGCTCGAATTTTGGCACTTGGCGGTCACTGAGTTGTGACCTGTCGTTAGGCGTTTTTGCCGGAAATTTCCCTTCGCTTCCTGCATTCTAGAGGTCATGAAATCGCTCACGTGCATAGGCGCGGGCTGCGCCGTCATTGCGTTCGCCACCGCCGTCTCGGCCTTACCTGGCCTCTCGGATACGCCGCAGCCGGCCCGGCAGGGCAAGGCCGTGATCGAGCTGTTCACGAGCCAAGGCTGCTCCTCCTGTCCTCCGGCAGACCGGCTCCTCGGCGAGCTCGCCGAGAAGCCGGGCATCGTCGCGTTGTCCTATTCGGTCGACTATTGGAATTATCTCGGCTGGCGCGACACGCTGTCGAGCGCCGCCAACAGCGATCGCCAGCGCGAATATGCGCGAGCGCGCGGCGACGGCAAGGTCTACACGCCGCAAGTCGTGGTCGACGGGATCATCCACGTCAATGGCAGCGACGAGAACGCCATTCGTCAGGCGATGAAGGACGCCTCGACAAGGCTCGCCAATGTGAGAGTGCCGGTCAGCATGCGCGCCGATGACAGCACGCTGGTGATCGACGTTGCGGCGGCGCCGGAGCAGTCCTCCACGCGCGCGGCGACGATCTGGATCGCCATTGCCAAGGAGAAGGAGACTGTGGCGATCACCCGCGGCGAGAATAGCGGCCGCAGTTTGAGCTATCACCATCCAGTGCGCGAGCTGTCACCGGTCGGCATATGGAAGGGCGAGGCTATGACGCTCCGGCTGCCGCTTAAGGACCTCAAGACCATGGGCGGCGATTGTCTGGTTGCGCTCCTCCAGGTCGAGAATGCGGGTCCGATTCTTGGCGCCGCCGAGTACGAGCTTGCCACTGACGGCACGTAATCCTTCGGCCGCTCTTCTTCAGACGTCCGCAAAGCAAAACGGGCCGGCGAACCGACCCGTCTAACGCTATTTGAATGAAGTGGCCCGGTCCGAGAGAAGACCCCGGGGGGGCTGGGGGGCTGAGATTCCGAAGCCTCTCTATTGGACCGGGCCGAGAGGCAACGATGCTGATCATACGTTTCTTTGGGGCGTGGCATAGACCGAACTAGGGCGGAACTGTGATTTATGTTTCATTGTGTTACACCTTGTGTATTCGCTGGCGTCGTCTTGAATTTCGCCAACGCTCCGGTCATCATGAAGCTTGCGTTACAGGAGGCGCGCTTTGAGCGAAACGGAACCCATAGTCTTGCCGCTGGTCCGACGGGCCGGCGGCGAATCGAATTCTTCCGAGGGGGGTTATCGGCGCGGCGGTATCGCGTTTGACCGCCGGGAACTCACCCAAATCCTCGATGTCTATGGGCGCAAGGTGGCGAGTGGCGAGTGGCGCGACTATGCCATCGACACAATGAAGGAGAAGGCCGTGTTCTCGGTGTTTCGTCGCGCCTCTGAGTCTCCGCTCTACCGTATCGAAAAGGCGCCGAAGCTCGCGCGCCGTCAGGGTGCTTACAGCGTGGTCGCGGCGACCGGGCTGATCCTCAAACGCGGACACGACCTCGCCCGGGTTCTCCGCGCGCTCGACAAGGGGCTTCGCCTCGTCCAGGCTTAAGCGTGCATCAATGCACGCGCAATTTTGTGTTGGCTCCCAAAGCTGGAAGAATGTCGGCCGATCAAAGGCCGCCTGCCACTAACGATCTCGGCCGCAAACACCCACCAAGCGATGCGTCAAGAAGCCGACGCGGTTACGAAATGGCTTTCCATAGGTGTTGTCGCCATCGCCGTCCTCCTTATCGCGCGCGCCGTTTGGCAGGACGTCGTGATAGATGAGGCCGACACGGCGCTTGCTTGCTTCCGCCTTATCTTCAGCAACTGGTCGCCGAACCCGGATAATCACCTCCTCAATTCTCTATTGGCCCGTGTCTCGATCCCTGCTGAGGATGTTTGCTGGCGTGAGCGGCGACTCTCGACCATCGCCGATCATAATGAAGGTCCACCATAAGTCGTGCAAACGTCCTTGGGTCCCCGGTTTGATCAGGGCCAGCTTGAATGCCACAGTCGGCATAGAGCTTGGCCGCTGGTGGGTAGAACAGGGCTTCGTCGTAATAGAGGCCAGGCAAGTCGATATGCCGCGTGGCGATCACGAAGAAGGCCGCCGTGGCAGTAACGATGATGGCACTAAGAGCCGCAGAGAGGCCGGGCCGGTAGGCACCCCGATCATCTTTGAGCTGTCCCTCGGCGGTCATAACGGGCCTCGCTGGATGCAGGATCAATACCAGAAAAGAGACGCCAAGGTGCGAGGCCGCAAGACCATGGGCCCGACCGTGATCAGCCCAAAAGAAAAAGCCCCGGCCGGAGCCGGGGCCTCATAGTGCCCTGTTGTTGGAGGCTCGCGCCTAGCGGCGGTTGCCGAACAGCTGCAGCAGCAGCATGAACAGGTTGATGAAGTCGAGATAGAGCCTGAGCGCTCCCATCACCGCCTTGCGGCCGGCGACCGATCCGTCGTCGCCGACATAGTACATCTCCTTGATTTGCTGCGTGTCGTAGGCGGTAAGCCCGGCGAAGATCAGCACGCCGATTACCGATACGGCGAATTGCAGCGCCGTCGAGCCGACGAACAGGTTCACGAGCGAGGCAATGATGATGCCGATCAGGCCCATGAACAGGAACGAGCCCCAGCCCGAGAGGTCGCGGCCGGTGGTGTAACCCCACAGCGACAGCCCGCCGAAGGCGGCTGCAGTAATAAAGAACACCCGCGCCATGCTCTCGCCGGTGTAGATGAGGAAGATCGAGGAGATTGACGCGCCCATCAGCGCCGCGAATACCCAGAACGAAATCTGAGCCGTGTTAAGAGTCATCGTGTTGATGCGCGCCGAGATGAAGAACACCATGGCAAGCGGCGCGAAGATCACGACCCACTTGAAGGGGCTCGTGAACATGAAGTGCCCGAACGAGGTCAGCTCGAGCCCGCCCGTGCCCGTCGTCACCGACATGGCGTAGATCAGGTAGGCCACTAGGCCCGTGATCGCCACGCCGGACGCCATGTAGTTGTAGACGCGGACCATATAGGCGCGCAGGCCCTGGTCGATGACGCCGACATCGGTGCGTCCGACGGTCGTCCCTTGCGCGTAACGTCTGTCGAGATCAGCCATGTGAATGAGGGTCCTTTTCCCCTAGCTGCGCCAACGTTGAGAAGACATTTTGCCGCCAAATATGGGGGCTTGAGCCTGCCCGCGCAAGATCACGGCGGCGTGACTGCCACCTGTTGGCTTTTCGAGCTTATTCCGTGCGCAAGTAGGGTGCAGCCTTGGCGGAAAGCACGCGCCAGGTGGTGCTCGCGCCGACGGCTAGGACGAGCGCAAGGGCAAGCAGCACAGTTTCGGACGCTGCGGAGGGCACAAACACGAACTCCACGTCGAAGGCCCATTTGCACAAGGCCCAGGCGGTGAAGGTCGCAATCGCGATCGAGAGCAGAGCGGTGGCAAACCCCAGCAGGCCAAACTCCAGCAGCTCGGCACTGACGATGCGCCCGCGCGTCGCGCCGAGCGTCTTGTAAAGAACGGTAAGATATTTTCGCTGCTGCTGGCCTGCGGCAATGGCGCCCGCCAGCACCGCTGCGCCGATCAGGAGCGTAACGCCAGCGGTCGCCTTGATCGCGGTCATGACCTTGGTGAGCAGCTCTTTCGCCGCCGCAACGATGTCGCCGACCTTGACCGCGCTGACAAGCGGGAAACGCTCGGCGAGCGCCTGGATCACCTTGCCTTCGAGAACGGGATCGGTGCCCTTGGGCAGCTCGAGCGTGGTCAGCGCGCGATGCGGCGCGCCGGCAAGCGTATTCGGCGAAAACACCATGACGAAGTTTATGGCAAGAGACTCCCAGTCGATCTTGCGCAGGCTCGCGATCTTGGCATCGACATTGCGGCCGAGAATGTTGACCGTGATGGTGTCGCCGAGCTTGAGGCCGAGTCCCTTGGCGACATCGGCATCGAAGGAGACAAGCGGCGGACCGGAATAATCCTTGGGCCACCATCTGCCCTCGACCAGAGTCGAAGCTGGCGGCAGTTCGTCGGTGTAGGTGAGGCCGCGGTCGCCAGAGAGCACCCAGCGCGAGTCTGGGTCTGGCTTGACCTTCTCGACCGGCACGCCCTTCAGAGCCACGATGCGCCCGCGCAGCATCGGCGCGTCGGCGAGCTTGGCGTCTGGCACGACCGCCTTCACCGTGTCGGCGAACTTTCCCACGTCGGAGTCCTCGACGTCGAGGAAGTAATAGGCAGGGGCGTCGACCTCGATATTGCCCTCGATCTCCTTAACCAGCGCGCGGTGGATCAAGGCGGTCGCCACGAGGAGGCCAAGCCCTAAGCCGAGCGATACGGCGATTGGGCGGGCAAGAGAACCGGGTCCCGAAATGCTGGCGAGCGCAAGCGCGAGAGATGCCGGCTTGGTACGCCTGAACCTCGCCGCGAGGCGCTGGAGAAGCAGGCCAAAGCCGCTCAGCAGCAGAAAGGCGAGCACGATGCCGGCCGAGATCGAGGCCGTGATCATTCGCTCCTCGGAGGCGGCAATCGCCAGAGCGAACAGCGCGAGGCCTGCCGCGGCGGAGCCTGCCGCATAAGGCCAGGGCGAACGCTCGTGCTCTTCCGTCAAATGCGCGCGCATTAGGACGGCAGGCGAGACGCTGGTAGCGCGGCCGAGCGGCCAGAGCACGAACAGCACCATGGTGAGAAGTCCGGCGAGCGCCGCGGCGATGAGCGGCAGTGGGTGAGGCTCGACCGCGAGCGTGATGGGCAACGAGCCGGCACAGAGCGCGGCAAGAAGGGCGGGGGTAAGCGCGCCGATGAGAAGGCCGATGGCGATGCCGACAGAGGCGAGCAGCAGCGCCTGGATCAAATAGACCATGAGCACGAGGCGGCTCGTGGCGCCGAGGCATTTGAAGGTGGCGATGACCTCTCGCTTCTTGGCCATATAGCTTCGGATGGCGTTGCCGACGCCGATCCCGCCGAGAAGGAGCGCGGTCAGCCCAACGAAGCTGATGAACTGGGTAAAGCGATCGGCGTCGCGGCGGAGCGACGGCGCGGGATCGGTCCAATCGTGGATGGCGAAGCCGGATTGAGGAAATTGCTTCTCGGTATTGTTCCGCGCCTTCGTCAGGTAGTTCTTGTCGGACGCACGTGCTTTGGGAAGCTGCACCCGATACGTCCAGCGGATCAGGCTGCCCGGCTGCACCAGCCCGGTATGGGCGAGCGTGTCGCGCGACATGAGCAGCTTCGGTCCGTAGGCGAGGCGGTCGGCGAGGCGGTCAGGCTGCTTGCCGAGAATGCCGCCTATGGTCACGGTCGCGTCGCCGATGGCGATTGTGCTTCCTACGTCAAGATTGAGCCGATCGAGCAAGGCGCGCTCGACGAGAACGACATCGGGACTGCGCCACACCGGACCTGGATGCGCGGCTTTGATGATCGAGACATCGCCGTAAAGCGGATAGGCGTTGTCGACGGCCTTGACCTCAACCAGGGCACTCTTGCCCGCGGCCGAGCGTGCCATGGCGCGGAAACTCGCCGACTCGCTGACCCGGCCCAAGGCTTCAAGCGCCGCCAGCTCGGCATTATCGGCCTGACGGTGAATGAGCTCGAAGGAGAGATCGCCGCCGATGAGCAGCCGTCCCTGCCGGGCCAGAGCTTCATCGAATGAGGCAGAAAGCGAGCCAATGGCGGCGACGGCGGCGACGCCGAGCGCGATGCACAACACGAAAATGGAAAGCCTGCCGGCACCAGCGCGCAGTTCGCGAAGCGCAATGGTGAAAGCTAGCGGCAGCCGGAAGCCGCTACCCGCGGGCGCGCCAGTTGCGCTGGCAGCCGTCACGATGCTGCGACCTTGCGTTTCGCGCCTGCGCTCACGATGCGGCCGTCGGCAAGGCTCACGATGCGGTCGCAGCGCTTGGCAAGCGAGCGGTCATGGGTGATCAGCAGCAGGGTTGCGCCGGTGCGCGCTTTCAGGTCGAACAGCAGGTCCATCACCTGCGCGCCGGTAGCTAGGTCGAGATTGCCGGTCGGCTCGTCGGCAAGAATGAGTGCGGGACGCGGGGCTAGCGCGCGGGCGAGAGCCACACGCTGCTGCTCGCCGCCTGAGAGTTGGCCGGGGAAATGCGCCTCGCGATGCGAGAGGCCCACTTCGGCAAGAGCCGCGCGCGATGCGGCAAAAGCATTAGCATGGTCGAGAAATTCGAGCGGCAAAGCCACATTCTCGAGCGCAGTCATGGTCGGCACGAGGTGGAAGGATTGGAACACGATGCCGATATTGGCGGCACGGAGTCTGGCGAGGCCGTCCTCGTCCAGTGTTGCGTAGTTGATGCCCTGCACCGACACGCTGCCGCCCGTGGTGCGCTCAAGCCCGGCAACGACCATGAGGAGCGTCGATTTGCCAGATCCGGAGGGGCCTACCACGGCAATGGCGTCGCCCGCCGGTATGCGAAGGTCGATGCCGCGCAGGATGGCCACCGGACCCGCGCGCGACAAGAGCGTGACATGCACGTCTTCCAGTGCGATGGCGGGGGTGTGCTCTACGGGGCGATCCATTAGAAGGCTTTTTCAGTTGCGCTGACAGATGGCATGGGCTTCGGCAATAGAGAAGGGCAAATGAGGTCGAAAAGATGAAACGCCGCGTCAGCCTTGTGGCCTTGCTTGTCGCAATCCTTCTCTGCGCGGCGGCGCTGCCGAAATCCGAGGCAAAGGAACAGGAAACGGTCATCGTGGCGCTGGGTGACAGCCTCACCGCGGGTTTGGGGCTGCTGCAGAGTGAGTCATTTCCCGCAAAGCTAGAGGCGACGCTGAAAGCGCAAGGGCGCAACGTCACTGTGGTCAATGCCGGCGTGTCCGGCGACACGGTTTCGGCTGCTCTTGACCGGCTTGCCTGGGCGCTCCCCCCAAATACGAGCGCGGTCATCGTAGAGCTTGGCGGCAACGACGCCCTGAAAGGTCTTCCGCCGGCACAGATCGAAGCCTCGCTCGCCAAGATTATCGAGCGTGTGAAAGCGAAAGGCCTGCCGGTGCTCATCGCCGGCATGGAATCGCCGCGCAATATGGGCAAGGACTATGTCGATCAGTTTCACGGGATCTATCGGGATCTCGCGGAGCGTTACGGCGCCCTGCTTTACCCCTTCTTCCTCGACGGCGTGGCGCTCGACCCCGGCCTCATGCAGGAGGACGGCATCCATCCCAACGCGAAAGGCGTCGACCGCATTGTCCAGGGCATTTTGCCCAAAGTGGATGAGCTTCTGACTCAAGTCGAAAATCAGCGTCGCTAACGGCCCTTGACCGGCAGGCAAGCGCAGGCAGATCGCGATGCGGCAGTGATCGGAGGGAGGAACCATACGCCGCAGCGTCGAGCGTGCTTGCCACGTTCTGCATGCGCACCATGATTCCTCTGCGCATCCTCACTCTCGTCAGCAATGTGCTGTTCTGCATCTGCGGTCATCTCGACAATCTCTATCCCGTGCTGATCCTCCACCTCATCCTTTTCCGGTGAATCTCTACCGACTGATTCAGTTTCAGCGTCTTGTCCGCGAGCTCCACATGGTCCATCCATCGGATCTTTCCATCGAGAGCTGGCTGCCGCATATGAGGCTGCGCCGCATGAGGGCCGGCGAAACGCTCATTCGCCAGGGCGACAGGGTCGACAGCATTTATTATCTGCTCGACGGTCAGCTTGAGCTTCCCAAGCTTGACAAGACGCTCGATCCAGGCGCGGTGGTCGCCGAGATTGGTGTGTTTGCAGCGGATGCGAAGCGCACCGCGACGGTCGTGTGCCGTACCGACTGCCGCATTTACGAGCTCAGCGAAATTCGGACTCGCCATGATGCGACTCGTCATTGATCGCCTGCTCGAAAACAACCGGCGCCTGCTCGAAACCG
>DATFVO010000252.1:0-2502 GCA_035260265.1 Methyloceanibacter sp. | reverse complement strand
CAGCGCCGCAGGATGTCGTAGGCGGTGGTCACGTGGAAATAGAAGTTCGGCAGCACAAAGTGCACGAGATAAGGCTCACCTTTGAAACGCATCTCCTGCCCACCGACGATGAGCGTGATGTCGCGGGTCTCGGACCCATCGATATCCTTGGGCTTGAATCCTTCCACAAACTTCACGGTCTTGGCGATGCGGGCCTTCAGCTCGGCGAGGGTGGTCTCCTCGTCGGGATAACTTGGGACCCGCGCGCCTGCGAGCCGCGCAGTGGTGCCTTTGGCGAAGTCGGCAGCGATCTGGATCTGATTGGAGAGCGGGAGCATGTCGGGGGCAAGCCGCCAATTGACCAACACCTCCGGCTCGATGTCACGATCTTTGGCGAACGCTTCCGCTTTTTCCAGAATTGCGGTGAGATTCTTCAGCATGTGCAAAAATGTCGGAACAGAAGCCGCGTACATTCCAAACGACATGGCGGATCACCATCATGAGAGGGTAAGGAGAGGGCGCGACCTTAGCAGCGCGTAGCGGGAACGGGTCATCACGTTCCGGCGAGTAGGACTGAAGTGGAGGGCAAGACATGCAGGAAAATCGATGGAATTAGCGGCAGGCGTAAGCAGGCGCCACTTGGTCGCAGGCGCGATCGGCGCTCTCGCGCTGTCGATTGCCACGCGCGCAGTTGCCCGCGGTATCGAAGAGCCGGCGACTGAAGCGGACACAAGCTTCATGCGCATGGCCATTGCAGAAGCCGCACTCGGCGATTACCCCTTCGGCACGGTGATCGTGCGTGACGGCGAGGTCCTCGCCCGCGGTCGCAATCTCGGCAAGCAAGAGAAGGATCCGACTGCGCATGGCGAGATGGTGGCGATCCGGAATTTCCTGAAAGAGCACGGCCCCGATCTGCTCAAGGGAACGACGCTCTACACCTCGGGCGAATCCTGCCCAATGTGCATGGGGGCGATCATCTGGTGCGGAATCGGGCGTGTCGTATACGGCGCCTCGATCGTCCAGCTCGCCACGAAAATCGGACAGATCATGGTTACCGACAGCGAGATCGCCAACAAGACGCCGTTCCTCGATATCGCGATCACCGGAGGCGTGCTCGCCGCCGAGGCGATGAAGCTGTTCAAGTAGCAAGCCGCCTCAGCCCTCCCATTGCGGGAACGCCTGCACGATCGGCGCAAGATCGCGTGCATTGTCCCAGTTGCCGCCCTCGCGCGTGAGGCCGAGCCGCACGATGACGAGGTCGCGCGACGGCACCACGGCGATCACCTGCTCGTCATGGCCGAGGAAGTAATAGGCGTCCTCGGGCATTGGCGGGACGCCGAACTTGGGTGATGCCGGCAACCTACGCCAGATATGCGCGCCGTAGCTCCCATCGGCTAAGGTCCGCGCCGGTCCTCGGCTGTAGACCACCCAGTCATCGGGGAGCAGACGCCGCCCCTGCCACACGCCGTCTTGTAGGAACAGAAGACCAAGCCGGGCGAAGTCGCGCGCCGTGGCGTAGAGGAACGACGAAGCCACGAAAGTGCCGCTCGCGTCGGGCGCCATCACCGCGCTTCTCATGCCGAGCGGACCGAACAGGCGCTCGCGCGGATAGCGAAGATAGTCGCGCTCCGATGCGAATGACTCGCGCAAGACGCGGGCGATAATCTCCGAGGTTCCACTCGAATAGTGCCAATGGGTGCCGGGCGGATCGGCGAGCTCTTTGCCTGCGGCGAATTTTGCCTGGTTGCCTTCGGCGAATAGCATCTGCGCGACATCGGCAAGCGGATCGTCATAGGTCTCATCGAAGTCGAGGCCGCTCGACATGCGCAGCAGATCGTCGAGCGAGATGTCGCTGCGCTTGTCGCCCTGCCCACGCCACTCCGGCAACAACGCCTTGTCGGTCACGGCGAGCTTGCCGTCCTTGACCCTGAGACCGATCAGCGCGTTGAGCGCGCTTTTGCTGGTCGACCAGCCCATCAGCGGCATCGTGGCATCGAAGCCCTGCGCGTAACGCTCGGCGACGATACGTCCGTGATGCACCACGACGATGGCCCGCGTGCGGCGAGGATGCAGTGGGTCAGGTTCGGCGAAGGTTGCCTCGACCGCCTTGTCGAGCAGAGCCTTGTCTACTCCTTGGTCGATCGCGCTGAGGTCGACACGCTCGCCTTCGGGCCAAAGCGCCTCGCTGTCCGCCGGCGGCGGATCAGGAAATAAATCCACCGTCTCGGCCCTGAGCTCATCCTCGTTTCTGCCGTTGAGAATCGTGCAGCCGAGCCCGTCGCGAAAGATCGCTGTCTGGTAGGCAAAACCCGGAATGGAGGCGGTTACACGCTTCTTGTCCGGCTCGACCGTGTGAAAGAAGAGAGCAAGCAGCTCGTAGCCGGGGCCGCTTAGCTCGCCCGCGAAGATGTCGGGCTCCTTGCGATGGGACACGAACAGGCCTGAGCAAAGCATCTCTGCCGTGTAGCCGGCGCCGACCAGAGCGGTGCGGTAGAGCGGATGGGCGGCAGCGGCGAGGACGGT
>DATFVO010000251.1:0-2757 GCA_035260265.1 Methyloceanibacter sp. | reverse complement strand
GCCTTCAACCGCGCCAAGCGCGCCAACGAGGAAGGCGTCATGGCCAAGCTCGCCAGCAGCCAATACCACTCCGGTGTCCGCACCCGCGAATGGCTGAAGGTCAAAGCGAGCGAGGAGCAGGAGGTGGTGATCGTCGGCTTCACCGAGCCGCGCCGCAGCCGCAAATATTTCGGCGCGCTCGTACTCGCGGTACGTGAGGGCAAGGGCTGGAAATATGCGGGGAGGGCAGGGACCGGCTTCAACGCCGAGACGTTGCGCTCCGTTCACGAGAAGCTTGTCCCGCTGATTACCGACGTGAAACCTGTCCCCGAAAAGGTCCCCGATGCAGCGAACACCACATGGGTCAGGCCGAAGCTTGTCGCCGAGGTGAAATTCACCGAATGGACTTCGGCGGGAGAGATGCGCCACCCCGTGTTCCTCGGCTTGCGCACCGACAAGCCCGCCACCGAGGTGATCCGCGAGAAGGCCAAACCCTTGAGCGAGGCCAAACCGGCGCGCGGGGCGAGGCGCCATTAATCGGGGTGCATCCCGAACCCCGCGTCACGCGTTAATTGGATTCCTAAAAATGCAAGGAGAGGCGACCCATGACCACAGGCCTCGATACCTTCGACAAGACCGTGCAGGAGTCCAATCTCTGGCTCAAGGACGTGATGGAGCGGCTGAACACTTACGACCGCCGCCACGCCTACTCGACCATGCGGGCTGTACTGCATGCGCTCCGCGACCGCATCGGGCCGGAGAACGCCGCCCATCTCGGCGCGCAGCTGCCGATGCTGCTGCGCGGCCTCTTCTATGAAGGCTGGGATCCGACCGGCAAGCCAACTAAGGAGCGCCACGAGAGCGCCTTCCTCGCCCATATCGCCCGCGAACTGCCACGCGCCACCGGGCCTGGCGAGATTGAGCAAGGCGCCCTCGCCGTGTTGGACGTGCTCTCGAAACACATCGACCGCGGCGCGGCGGTCAAGCTCGCAGCCATTCTTCCGCAAGACCTGCGTAGATTCTGGCCGGCGTTCATCCAAAGAGCGGCACGCGAGCGGCAGCAGGGCGCCGCCTGACTCGCTAACGGTTCTTGCCTTTATAGGCGCGTGTGCCGGGCTTGCCGGCTTTTGAGCGGCCGCGACCCTTCTTCAACGCGGCGAGCGGGATCTCGCGGTTATGCGGTCCCATCTCGTCAAGCGAAGGTTTGTGCGGGCGCATGAGCGCATTTTGCGCGTTTGCCAACGGGAGTTTCGGCTCATCCATTTCGATAGCCGCGCGCTCGAGCTCTGACTGACGAGCCAGAGGATCGCTGGCAACGGCGAGCTCCATCTGCCGCAAGCGTTTGATCTCGTCCCGCAGCCGCGCGGCCTCTTCGAATTCGAGATCGGCCGCGGCGGCGCGCATACGCTTCTCCATATCGGCGATGACCGCTTCGAGATTGTGCCCGATCAGCGCCTGCTCTTCCTCGCCGAAGCCAGAGCCGGCATCGACCAGCACATGGTCGCGCTCGTAAACGCTGGCGAGAATGTCGCCAATATTCTTCTTCACGCTTGCCGGCGTGATGCCGTTCGCCTCATTCCACGCCACCTGCTTCTCGCGCCGCCGGTTGGTCTCGGCAATGGCGCGCTCCATCGATCCGGTCATGCCGTCGGCATAAAGGATTACGCGGCCGTCCACATTGCGAGCGGCGCGGCCAATGGTCTGGATCAACGAAGTCTCCGAGCGAAGGAAGCCTTCCTTGTCGGCATCGAGGATGGCGACCAGCGCGCATTCCGGGATGTCGAGGCCCTCGCGCAGCAGGTTGATGCCGACCAGCACGTCGAAGGCGCCGAGCCGCAAGTCGCGGATGATCTCGATGCGCTCCAACGTCTCCACGTCGGAATGCATGTAGCGCACCTTGATGCCCTGCTCGTGCATATACTCGGTCAGGTCCTCCGCCATGCGCTTGGTGAGCGTCGTGACCAGCACGCGGTAGCCTTGCGCCACGACCTTGCGCGTCTCGTCGATCAGGTCGTCCACTTGCGTCGAGGCCGGGCGCATAAGGACCGGCGGGTCGACAAGGCCGGTCGGGCGGATCACCTGTTCGGCAAACACACCGCCGGTCTGCTCGAGTTCCCAAGACGCCGGCGTTGCCGACACATAGATCGATTGCGGCCGCATGGCGTCCCACTCCTCGAAGCGTAGCGGGCGATTGTCCATGCAGGAGGGCAGGCGGAAGCCATACTCGGCGAGCGTCGATTTGCGACGGTAGTCGCCGCGGAACATGCCGCCAATCTGTGGGATGGTGACATGGCTCTCGTCTACAAAGACTAGGGCATTGTCAGGAAGGTACTCGAACAGCGTCGGCGGCGGCTCGCCGGCTTTGCGCCCGGTGAGATAGCGCGAGTAGTTCTCGATACCGGCACAAGAGCCGGTCGCCTCAATCATCTCGAGATCGAATAAAGTGCGTTGCTCAAGTCTTTGCGCTTCGAGCAGACGCCCTGCGCCGTGCAGCTCGTTGAGCCTTGCCTTCAGCTCCTCCTTGATGCCGTGGATGGCCTGCTTCAGCGTCGGCTTCGGCGTCACATAGTGCGAGCTGGCATAGACCTTGACCATGCTGAATTCGTCGGTCTTGACGCCAGTCAGCGGGTCAAACTCGGTCAGGCTCTCGATGGTGTCGCCGAAAAGGGAGATGCGCCAAGCGCGATCCTCCAAGTGAGCGGGCCATAGCTCGACCGTGTCGCCGCGCACACGGAACGAGCCGCGCACGAAATTCGCGTCGTTGCGCCGATATTGGAG
>DATFVO010000250.1:0-5726 GCA_035260265.1 Methyloceanibacter sp. | reverse complement strand
GGTCGCCTGTTCCGCGCGAGCGTGGTGAAGGTCGCGCAGACCATCACACGCTGGCGTCATCGTCTGCCCGTCACCGGATGGACGTCGCATGATCTTCGACGAACATGTTGCACTCACATGGCGATGCTCGGCATCTCGCCGCTGATAATCGGCAACGTCGTCAATCATCGCGGCACGACGCGCGCGACCGTCACCTTATCGACGTATGTTGCCTACAGCTTTGACCGGGAGAAACGTGAAGCCCTCGAAATGTGGGCCGACAGGCTTGCGGGCATCGTCGGCGCCGGCGCAGAAGTGCTACCGATGCGAAAGCACCGCCAATGACGCTGAAGGCTGCGCCTCAAGGTCAGCGGTACGATTTAATGGACAGCGACGTCCGCGGCTTTGGCGTGCGAGTGACCGACGGCGGCCAACGAACCTTCATCCTTATTGCGCGCTATCCTGGGAGCAACAATCCTACGCGCCGAGCCATCGGCGAATACCCGGAGCTTGGCCTTGAGGCCGCTCGCAGGAAGGCGGCTTATTGGCGCGAGTGGCCCGAGGCTTCCGGAATGGAAAGGCCCTGACGTGGGCGGCAGCGGGGCCTTTGGAGGTGGTCGTGAACGTGCCTGGATTTCGCCTAGCAGGGAGAGGAGCGTAAAGCGACTCCCAGACCAAAACTGGACAACTGGATTGCAGCGGCAGTGTGGCCGTCGCCTTGCTTTGTGTCGCGTGGTCAGCGAGTGGCTCGTGGCTATATCGCTTCGGCGATCTCCGGCATCCAGGCTGGCGACACTAAATTGTCGTAGAGATAGCCTTTCACACCCGGACCAAGCTCTTGAAGGGTCACCTCCGCACCGTTGGTGAAGCGCACTCCATCGTGATGAGGACCTTTTTCCAACCGGGTGAAGGTAGCGTCTTCATTCGCCGATACGCACTTGGCTCTCTGGACCTTTTCAGGGATGCCTTCGAGTCTCAGCCTCGTGTCACAGGCCAAACACACTGCGGTTGCAGGATCGCCGGGCGCAATGAAGCCGATGCTGTAGCTCTCAAAACGATGCGTCTCGTATCTCTCACCAAGCAGCGCTGGCCGACTGCGGTAGGCTTCTAGTGAATAGTCACACATGGCTTCCTCCATGCTTTCTGCGCTCCGAACGCAGAAGGGCGCGATCCGGTTGAGGTCTTTTAACAATTTAATCTTCGCCAGACATTTGCCACGGCACTCCCTCAAGGACGTACCAATAGTCCCCAACTGACGGATCAAGGTTGATGGCGCCGGCCGGCGGGCTGTCACATCTCTTGAGCACCGTCGGTATGCATTGCCGCACTTGAACGAGGCGGTCTCGAATTTTCTCAGCCGGCGCTCCCCGATGACCGTAAGCACGCGTGCGACCGCTTCACAGCGGCGCCTTCTCCAGCGCGAGATCCGGCTCTCCACAAAGTGCGAGCATCCTCTCGCGCACCGCATCGCGCAAGCGGACGGCCGCGCTAAAGTCGCTTCCGTTAGCCCGCATTGCTTTCCCGACGTGCACGTTAATGTTGCTCGGCCGGGGGAACCACTGTCCGCCGCGCAAAGCTGACCGTGTGCCGCTGATTACGATCGGCACGACCGGAATGCGGGCTTCCACGGCAACAAGGAAAGATCCAACATGAAACGCCAGTAGGCCGGGCATCCGGGTCAACGTGCCTTCCGGGAAGGAAACGATGCGCTCTCCGGACAGCGATGCCTCGAGCACCTTGCGCGTATCTTCAACGCCACCCTCCACGTCAGTTCTGCGCACGAAAAGGGTACCAGTGCGGCGCAGGAATGGGCCTGCGATCCGCTGACCCGCCAGCTCCTCCTTGGCAACAAAGGAGAGCGGACCCGGGATCACCGCCGAAAGCACGAGAGGATCGAGATAGCTGGAATGATTGACGGCGAACAGCACGCTGCGCGCAGGGATCGCTTCTTCCACCTCTATCTTGGGCGACAGCCCCGTAAGCCACAAAAAGCTGCGTGCCGCGTGGTGGATTGCCTCATGGCGCCAACCCCTGCTCGGCAGGAGGAGAACAACGGACCAAGCCATGCTGGCGCCTGCGACCAACGCCGCCCACCAGTAGCCTGCATAGAGGAGGTCGAAAATCCTACGCCAAACACGGCGGGCGCGATGGCCAAGCCCTGACAAGGCGAGTCTCGTCAGCTGCCACCATAGCGCATAGCCCTTTTTCGAAAGCGAGCCACTCTCGTAGAGAGAGCGCGCCGCAGACCGCCGCAGCTTGCCGCTGGAGGTCTTCGGTACCGTATGAGGCGGCGCCAGCACCACCTCGTCGGGTGCCATATCGAGCTGCGTCTTCGCCACCTCGACAATCCTGCTCCTCAGCGCATCGATTTTGCTGGGCTCGGCGAGGCGCGTCTCAACGAGCAGCACGAGCCGCTCGGTGCCTGCGCCACCTAATGTGCTTGGAAACGCGCACACGCACCCCTTGCGCACGCCTTCCACGCTGCCGACCAGATCCTCCAACTCATGGGGGTAAATGTTGCGCCCAGCTTTGATAATCATGTCCTTGATGCGGCCCGTGATGAACACGTCACCGCTGGCGATGTAGGCCCGGTCTCCACTCTCGAGCCATTCGCCGTCGAACAGCGCCTTGGTCTTCTCGTCATTTAGGAAGTAACCCCGCGTCGCGGACGGCCCCTTGAATTGGAGTCGGCCCTCTGTTCGCTCGGGAAGCTCGACGCCGGCCTCGTCGACAATGCGAACCTCATGCCCGGCAATCGGCCGGCCGCAAGCGACGAACTCGAGTGCGGTCGCATCGCCCGCCCGTGCCGTCCTTGCCTTTCCTTTTCGGGAAAGCGCCGAGCGCTCGACTCTGTCGACATTTGGTCCGCGCCCGACTGGAGGGAAGGTGAGGCCAACGGCGTTTTCAGCCAGGCCATAGACCGGAGCCATTGCTTTGGGCGGAAACCCGTACTTGGCGAAACGAGTGGTGAAGCGGGCGATCGTGGCAGGGCTCACCGGCTCAGCTCCGTTCATCAGCATCCTGAGCGAGCTGAGGTCGAGACCCTCGATGTCCTCATCACGTACATTTTTGCAGCACAATTCGAAGGCGAAATTCGGCGCTGCCGACAGCGTGGCCCGGTGACGGCCAATGGCGCGCAGCCACCTTCCTGGATCGGCGAGAAAGGCGAGAGGCGGCATGATGACCGTCGGGACACCGTAGTGGAGCGTGCCAAGCCAGGCGCCGATCAGCCCCATGTCATGATAGAGCGGCAGCCAGCTCACGAAGACGTCCGAAGAGCTCGCATCGGCCGCCTCCCCCATCGCGCGAATGTTCGCTAGAAGGTTAGCGTGGGTGAGGACCACGCCCTTGGGGTCGCCGGTGCTGCCGGACGTGTATTGGATCAGCGCAATCGTGTCAGGGCCGGCCGTTAGGGGCTCTCCGATGGCTCCCGTGCGCGACAACGCTTCCACCGTCTCCACGTGTCGTAGATCCTCGGCGAGCCCGAGCATCAGCTGGCCAACGTTGCGGAGTTCGGATCCGATAATGAGAAGGCTCGCGCCGGCATTCCTCAAAATGCTGGCTTGCCGCCGTAGATGATCCTCGACTTGAGTCCTCCGGAACGGGGGATAGACGGGAACGGGCACGCCGCCCGCATAGAGCACCCCAAAGAACACCGCGAAAAATGCAGCCTCCGTGGGTAACATGATGGCCACGCGATCGCCAGGCGCCAGCCCCCGTTCGGTCAACCCGGCAGCTACAGTGCGACTCGTCCGATCGAGTTCGGCGTAGGAGATCGTCTCTTCGTCATCCTCGCCGCGCCATAGCAACACGTGCGGGCGCTCGCTATGTGACTGTACGTGATGAGCGAGAACCCCAATGAGGGTCGCCTCGGAGAATGGCGCGACGATCTCCGGCAGTTCCGTAAGTTCGGACGCTTCCATCGCCACCGCATGACCTGGCGCTGCTGCAAGAAGCGCCTGCAGAAGGTCACGCGGCGTACTCGCATCCGCCATCAACTGATCAGGCAGATGCACCCTGAATGCTCGATCAATCCGCAGGACGAGCTCGGCGCGCCCCAGGCTGTCCAGCCCCAGATCCCGGTCAAGATCGCTGTCGAGTGTGACGGCAACACTTCGCTGCAGATGGGGATGCAGCTCCCAAGCCAGATCCCTCACGAGGCGGTTGAATCTTGCAGCAACCTCGCGACTGGCTTTCTCCCGACCGGTTACAGCTGAATGCTGTGGCGAGTCGACCATTTAAACACGCTGCCTAAACGTCGGCTTGCAAATGAACGACTCAGATGCTCGCCGCTCGATTAGGCCCTAGGCGGCAGCTTGAGCAAAATAAGTTCTAGGCTCTAGACGAGCTGTGCCATGAATACAAATCAAGAGCATGCGTCAAAAACCGGGGCGGTCGTGATCTTATCCTCATGTATGGACCGGCCGTGCGTTCGCAAGAGGCTTTGGAAAAGTGGCTTCGAGCCCCCGCAACCATCAAGAACGTACCGCCGTCTCCCAACTCTCTCGATTTAGCAAAGTAGAGGTGGTTCAAGCGGGCAGGATCATCTTGCCGATTGGCCAGAGCGCGAGACCAGTGAGTTTCACATGCGTGGAGGTGAACGGGAGGCCGATAATCGTAGTGGTAAGCCGAAACCTGCAAGCGACCAGCCCCTCGGCGACGCTTCCTTAAGTTTCTGGCGGGCCAAGGCGAGTTGGGGGAGGATAGCAGGCTACTACAGTGCCCCAGGAATGGCGATGGGCAAGCGGCCGAAAAAGCGAGATTACAGCGACAAAACTCGCATCGACATGAACCACTTTAACGTGTCCGACCAAGAACTTGAGGATGCCGTCCGCGTGGTAGGCACCTCAGTAAAGAAGATCGAGGACTACCTCAAAAATAAGGACTCTTGAGCAGGTCTTACGAACTAGGCGATGTACCTACCCCTCCGACTAGAGGAACAGACATCCTACCGGGTCACACAGCCTCATCGCGACCGTGAACCTCGGCGGGAGGAGCTGTGGCCTCCACCGCCGTGAATGGCTCTATTATCGTGTACTCGTGCGTGGCTCCGGCAGGAACCAGCCAAGAATCTCCGGCTTTCAGATTTAGCGTTTGTCCTTCCAAATCGAGCTTGGCGTGGCCCGAAATCACATAGCCCACAGTCTCGTACTCCCTGCTTGTAGCCGCCTCGACTTTGCTGCCGGGTTCAAGAACCCAAAGGCGCATCGAGACACGCTTGCCTCCAACGAGATATTTCTGGCCCATCTCGCCTCGCGGAGACGAGGCAGATTCTACCTTCTTGATCGTGGTATCCGGCATGGGCACGCTCCTGATCCTTTCCTCTAAAGCTTTAACAGCTTAGCCCAGCAGCGCTTAGGTGAGTCACTAATCTCCCTAGCTAAGTCACAACGACTACCAGAGAGATGCGCGTACCCCCCCTGCGAGGCGGCTTGGGAGCTTATGCCGCTCGGGGAGTGCCGAGGCGCGTGGCGATCTCAACTCGGCGGCGCTCGAGGCTGGCTATTTCTCGCTCTATCGCTTCGCGCCGGAAGTCGTGGGGCGGAAACGTGCCAGCCACGAGCTAAAGCTCCGCTCGGTGCCGATCAATGCTGTAAAGCTGCGCTTCTTTCTCGTTCATGCTGTTATAAAGGCGCAGGTTGCTGCAAATAGAAGGGGCGTCGCTCACCTAGCCCTAAAGGCGCGACGCTGGCTAGGTTGGGAGCCCGATCTCTCACCTATCCCTCTGAGGCTATGATCTGTGGCCG
>DATFVO010000249.1:0-6653 GCA_035260265.1 Methyloceanibacter sp. | reverse complement strand
TGACGAGCGTCGCGGGGACCGGGACCGTGCTGACGCCGTGGGCGTTTGCCGCAGAGAATCGCGCGACCCAGCTAACCCTTAGGCCTGGACGGCAGTGAACTCATTTCTGCTCGGTTTGACGGCATTTCTGATCTTGGTGCTGAGCGCGCTGTTCGCCGCGCCGCTCTTCATCGACTGGAACGACTACCGTCCGGTGTTCGAGACGCAAGTGACCAAGCTGCTCGGCCGCCAGGTGAAGGTCGGCGGAGAGGTGCATCTCGTCCTCCTGCCAGCGCCTGAGCTCAGATTCGACGACATCGAGGTCGCCGACCAGCAAGGACGTCTCGACCGGCCATTCCTCGAGGCCCGCTCGGTGGAGGCCTGGCTCAACATCGGCGCTCTGATGAGCGGCGGCATCGAGGCGAAGCAGATCTCGATCGTCGATCCGGTCTTGCGTCTCGACGTCAAGGCCGACGGCACCGGCAATTGGAGCGATGTCGGCCGCCGTGGCGTCGCTCTTCCCTTCGCGCCAAAGGACGTGATGCTTGATTCGGTCAATGTGAGCGGCGGCCGTATCGAGATCACCAAGGAGGGCGCCCCGCGGCTCACCCTGGAAAACGTCAATGGCGCAGCAAGCGCCCAGTCCTTGTCAGGCCCTTACAAGGTCTCAGCCACCTATGAATTCGAGGGACGCTCGCAGGAGCTTCGCTTCTCGACCAGCGAGCCCGATGCTTCCGGCCTGTTCAGGGTCAAGTCGTCGCTGCGCGATCCCGAGCGCAACACCGCCTATCTCCTCGATGGCGGTGTGACGGGACTCGGAGACAAACTTGTTTATGACGGCAACATCGTCGTGCGTGTGGCCAAGGCCGCGCCAGGCGGCGAGGCCGAGGAGGAGAGCGAACCGTCGAACGAGGATCAACAGCAGCAGGCGGCGGCGCAGCCGGCTGACAAATCGTCGCTGCTCGAATTGAAGAGCCCGCTCAAGGCGACGCCAGAGGGCGCCGAGCTTTCCGATTTCGACATCACCATCCATTCCAACGGCCATCCGCAGCTGCTCAAGGGCAAGCTCACGTTCGACTATGCCGATCGATTCAGGACGACGGGTGAGATCACCGCGAGTTTCGTCGATCTCGATCTTCTGTTCGGTGCGCCGGGCGCACAGGTGCAGCCGTCTCCCGCGGCGGTGCTTTACGCGTTTGCCGAACAGGCTCTCGGCGAGGCAGCGGAGTTCGGGGAGGGAAGCCTTGCGGTCAACCTCGAGCAGGCGAGCCTTGGCGGCGACCTCATCGGCACTATCGATCTCGCTCTTTCAACACAGGACGGCGGGCTCAAGGTCGAGCGGCTCAAGGCCGTGCTGCCGGGCGGCAACAATATCGAAACCTCGGGCCGCTTGACCCATGGCGACTTTGGCCCGGTGTTCACCGGTCCCATCAAGATCGCAGGCTCAGGCCTTCGGCCGCTGACCCGCTGGGCGGCGGGCGACCGCGACACGTCAGGGCAAGTTTCGACCGGCGAATTCAGTCTGCAAGGCATGGCCAAGGTCGGCGACGGCGAACTCAGGCTCGCGGAAGCCACAGGCGAGCTGAGCGGCACCAAGTTCCGCGGCGATCTGCGCTTTCAGGGCGGTGCACGGAGCCTGATCGAGCTTTCGCTCGACAGCGATCGGCTCGACCTGAGAGACATGATCGGCGACAGGCCGATCTGGCGCTCGTGGATGCCGGAAGCGTCAACGCCAGCAGTGGCGCCCGCGCCGCAAGCTGCTCCAACCGAGGAGCAGAACCTGCTCAGCCAGTTCCGCGATGACGATGTGCGTGTGACCTTGCGGGTGGGTGAACTTCTGCTCCCCAACATTCCCGCCGGCAAGCTCGGCGCACGGTTCTCGCTCATCAATGGCACGCTCGACGTCGAACAGCTCAACTTTGCCGCGGGCTCCGCGATCGCGTTCAATGGGAAAGGCCGGATCGAGCAGCTAAGCGAGGCTCCTTCAGGCCGCGTGGATTTCGCGCTCAAGGCTTCGACGCCCGACAGCCTGCACATCGCCTCTGGCCTGTTTGGCCTGCCCGACAGCGTGACCAAGTCGCCGCATCTCGCGAGCCTCGCTCCGCTCGATCTTCATGTTGGACTCGTTGCCGGCCGTGAAGGCGATGCGACCAGGGCCTCCGTCCAGCTTGGCGGCCAGGCCGGCGGGTCTGACATAGCGCTCGCTGCCCATGCGGTGGGCGAGCCTGCCAAGCTCAGCGAAGCCAAGATCGACCTCGACGGCAGCGTCGCCGGGGCGCGCCCCGAGGCGATCCTTGTCCTCCTCTTCCCAGATCTGCCCGCCGAGCGGCTCGCCGCGGCCTCAGGCGGAAGCCAGGGCAGGCTTACCGTCAATCTCGCCGGCGTGCCGAAGATCAAGGTTGTCGGCAAGGCCGAGCTCGCCACCGCGACCATGGATATCTCCTTCGAAGGGCAAGGCTCTCTGCAAGAGAGCGGGATTGCGCTTGCAGGCAAAGGCTCTGCCACGAGCAAAGATGCGAGCCTTGCTCTCATGCTGGTAGGCTTTGAAACGCCGCCTTCGGCCACCGGTGTCCCGCTCAGCCTTCGCGCCGACCTCGTCAAGCAAGGACCGAGTATCGACCTGACCGGCGTGGCGGGCATGGTCGCGGGCCAGGCCGTCGCAGGAAGTGCGCATTTCGACAAAAGCGGAAGCAAGACCCGCTTCAAGCTCGCGGCAAGTGCCGACAGCGTCTCCTTGCCGTCTCTGCTCGGAGTCCTGGTCGCCTGGCAGCGCACGCCATCGACCGAGGAGATGCTTGGCGCGACCGGCGCTGGCGCCTCCGAGGTGTGGCCGTCGCGCGGCTTCTCGCTTGGCATCATCGAGAATTCCGAAGGTGACATCACGCTGAGCACGGACAAGCTCGCGCTTGGGGCCCCGTTTCAAGTCACGGGCGCGACGCTTACCGGCCGCGTCGACAAGAACGGGCTTACTGTCACAAGCCTCATGGGGCACCTGTTCGGCGGGACATTCGCGGCGTCGGGAAGCTTGACGCCGCTCGGCGCCGGTGCCGATCTCAAGGCTCATGCCGAGATTGCCGGAGGCAAGCTCGACGATCTCTCGAAGAGCGTCTTCGACAATAGTCTCGCCAAGGGCCCGTTCGATCTCGCCTTCAAGCTTCAGGGTGAGGGCCTAAGCCCGCCCGGCCTTGTGGCGGGACTGAGTGGAGAGGGTACGCTGTCGCTTGGGCCCGGCGCAGTGCTCGCGCTAAATCCAGATCCGCTTCGCCGCGTGGCGGTGGTCGCCTCGAACACGAGGATCAAGGTCGATAGAGACCAGATCGCCGAGGAAGCCCGCACCGTGCGCGACAAAGTCACCAAGGGCATCTACAAATATGGCCCGGTGAAGCTTGCCTTCGATATCAAGAGCGGCACGCTCCGGCTTACGCCGACCACACTGGCGAGTCCGACAGGCCTGACCAAGATCAACGGCTATGTCGAGCTCGCGAGCCTCACGCTCGACAGCGAGTGGGCCGTAAGTCTTGCTGGTGCCAAGAACCAGGACGTGCCGCCGGTCACACTCGTATTCGCTGGCGCCCTCAGTCAAGCTGATGCGATTTCGCCTTCCATCGATACCGGAGCGATCGAGAGCTACCTCACCATGCGCCGTATGCGGGAGGATGTTGAGCGCCTCGAGACGCTTGACGTGAGCGGCAAGACGCAGCCGCCCGTTGACGACACCGGCCCGGCGGCCGAGAGCCCGCCTCCCGAGCCACCGGTGGAAGCCGCGCCGCCGAGCGAGCCGAGCCCCCGCGCCGAGACCGAGCAGCCGCAGGAGGCTTTGCCGCAATCGGCCCCGGCGTCCTCGGCCAACATGGCGCCCACTCCGACAGAGGCGCGTGAGGAAGCGCCAGCACAGTCCGAGGAGAGTGACGGCATCGCGCGGGTGTTGGCCGACCCTGCCAATCAGCCGGCGGGAGAGCCGTCTGCCGAGCCGTCAGGACAAGAGGCGCCTGCCCGGTCCGCCGAAACTGCCGCACCTGAAACGTCACCATCTTCTGCCCCGACAATCGCCGCACCGGGAGAGGCTCCACCGCCGCCCGCTGAAGCTGCCAAGCCTGAGACTTCACCGCCTGCCGCTCCCCCGATCGAAACTGCCGAGCCTGAGACTTCGCCACCTGCTGCTCCGCCGATCGCCGCGCCGCAAGAAGCTCCAGCGCCACCTGCTGAAGCTGCCAAGGCTGAGATTTTGCCGCATGCGGCCCCCGCAATCGAAGCTGCCGAGCCTGAAACTTCACCACCAGCTGCCCCGCCGATCGCCGCCCCGAAAGAGGCTCCAGCACCGCCTACTGAAGCTATCGAGCCCGAGACGTCACCACCTACCGCCCCTCCGATCGAAGCCACCGCGCCTGAAATCTCACGACCTGCCGCCCCGGCGATCGCTTCTCCGGAAGAGCCGCCGTTGCCTACGCCAACGCCCGACGCGGGGGCGAGCACAGAGGCTCAACCGACCGCAGCCGCCGCCGATGTGGCGGCACCGCCACGTCAGCGCTCCTCAAGCCGGCCGCGCCGGCCCCTGAGCGCTCCTCGTGAGGCCCCTGATGCGTGGAAGAAGGGGATCAGCATCTTCGGCCCGTAGCTCCGATCGTTGGTTCAGCGCCGACTGCGCGTCCGCTCCAGCACATAGAGGCGGATTGCGGCGGAAAGGCTTGGCTGGCGCTCCTGCATCGTGGACCTTCTCTTGTCGATCTCCCCGATCAGCGCCGCTATGGACTTGCCGTCGCTCCGGGCAATGTCGTTGAGGGCATTCCAGAATTCATCCTCAAGCGAAATACTCGTGCGATGACGTGCAATGGTGAGTGAGCGCTTGTTATAGGCACGCGCCATTCCAATGCCTAGCGCTTGGGCCCGGTCATGTCCTCGGGCCTGACCAGGCGATCGAAGTCCTCTTCCCGCACATGGCCCAGTCTTATCGCCTCTTCGCGCAACGTCGTGCCGTTCTTGTGCGCGGCTTTGGCGATCTCGCTTGCCTTGTCATAGCCGATATGCGGCGCAAGTGCCGTGACCAGCATGAGCGAGCGCTCCAAATGCTGCTTCATTTGCGACCGGTCAGGCTCGATGCCGACGATGCATTTCTCGGTGAAGCTGTCCGCGACATCGGCCAGAAGCCTGATCGATTGCAGCATGGCATGCGCGATTACCGGCTTGAACACATTGAGCTCGAGGTGGCCCTGGCTGCCGGCGATGGTAATCGTGGTGTGATTGCCCATGACACGCGCCGCCACTTGGGTCACGGCCTCGCATTGCGTCGGATTCACCTTCCCCGGCATGATCGATGACCCCGGCTCGTTCTCCGGCAGGATCAGCTCGCCGAAGCCTGACCGCGGGCCGGAGCCCAGGATCCGGATATCGTTTGCGACCTTGAACAGCGACACTGCCACGGTGTTGAGCGCGCCATGGGCGAAGACCATGGCGTCGTGAGTGGCGAGCGCCTCGAACTTGTTCTCGGCGCTCATGAACGGCAGCCGCGTAAGCTCGGCGATCTTGGCGGCGAAGGCTTCGGCGAAGAGCGGGCTCGTATTGAGGCCGGTTCCGACCGCCGTTCCTCCTTGGGCAAGCTCGTAAAGGCCTGGAAGCGTGAGCTTTATCCGTTCGATTCCGTGATCGACCTGTGCCGCATAGCCGCCGAATTCTTGCCCCAAAGTGAGGGGAGTTGCGTCCTGTAAGTGCGTACGGCCGATCTTGAGGATGTCTTGGAAGGCTTCGGCCTTGTCCTTGAGGGCCTGGTAGAGCCGAGCGAGAGCGGGGTTAAGCCGATAGGCGATCTCCTCGGCGGCTGCGACGTGCATGGCAGTGGGGAACGCGTCATTCGACGATTGTCCGAGATTGACGTGATCGTTGGGGTGAACGGGGCTTTTTGATCCGAGGGTGCCGCCTAAAAGTTCGCTGGCGCGGTTAGCGATCACCTCGTTCAAATTCATATTGGTCTGGGTGCCGGAACCGGTTTGCCAGACGACCAGGGGGAAATGAGCGTCGAACCTGCCTTCGATGACTTCATCGGCAGCTGCAGCGATCGCTGTAGCGAGGCGCTCCTCGAGCAGGCCGATGTCGCGATTCGTCAGCGCTGCCGCCTTTTTGACCAAAGCGAGCGCTCTGATCAGTGGCTTAGGCATGCTCTCCTCGCCGATCCTGAAGTTCCGGCGCGAGCGTTCGGTCTGGGCGCCCCAATATCGCTCCTGCTCCACGTCGATTGTTCCGAGCGAATCGGATTCGATACGGGTCGCGCCTTTCGATTCGCTCAAAGGACCTCGCTTATGAGGCATGCTCAATTCTCCTGTGGATGGGCGGGGCTACGGGGACACTCTACCCGTGCTTTGCCTGTGACCGAATGACCTACGGGTTCTATGGGGGTATAACATTGCCAAAAAAGGGTGGGAGAACGCGCTTCCGCAAAGCGTTGCGGCCTTCTGCCGAGGAGCGCCCAAGGTTCTCGGGGTTGTTTGGTCTGCGAAGTTGGGTGAGGAAGGCTAGTGGCTGAAGTACCAGCAAAACTGGCGCTCCCAGCGCCGCGTGCCGAGCGCATCTCGCTGCTCGTAGCGCGCTCTGCTGCCTTCATCGTCTGCGTCATGGGCGGTGTCGTGCTCCTCGGCTGGCAGATTCCCGATCCCGAACTCTCAGAGGCGCTACCTGGTCTAGCC
>DATFVO010000248.1:0-10103 GCA_035260265.1 Methyloceanibacter sp. | reverse complement strand
GACTTGCAACAAATCCATGGGAAATGCGTCCCCTCCGTGTGCTTTCCGCGGACCGCCGTGCGCCAACCGCCGATTCTGCTCCCGCCAAAAGCGCGAGTCATTTCAGCGACCTGTTTATTAATTTCAAGTGCTAATGCGGTCGCGGCTAAACTTTTTTCCCGTGTCCGTTGCCCGTCGCATGCCCGCGTTATCGTCCGGCCGTTGCGAGGAAAGTGATGCCGGATATGCGGGGCTCGGTGGGCTTTTATGCTCGTCTGCTGCTCGCCGGTCAGTCCTGACGTTGCATCACCGCGACGAAGAAGCCGTCGGTGCCGTGGCTCAAGGGGCTCATGAGGAGCGTGTCCTCACAGCCGTCGGCGGAGGCAAGCGCCGGCGTGCCCAGATTCCGCTCCCAGAGCTGGCGCCATGGCACGAGCTTGAATTCCGGGTGGCCTCCGAGGAACGCTGCGACCTGGTCGCGGTTCTCCTGTGGCAGCACCGAGCAGGTGATGTAAGCGAGGCGTCCGCCGGCTTTGACAAGCGCAGCGCCCTCTCCGAGCACCGCCCGCTGCTCGGCGATCCGCGTCTCAAGCATCTGGGGGGTCAGCCTCCACTTAGCATCCGGCCGCCGCCGCCACACCCCTGAGCCGGTGCATGGCGCATCGATGAGGACGAGGTCCATCTTGCCTTGGAGCTTGGCCAGAGCCTCCGTATCGCCCGCAGCCAGCACCTGGGCGTTACGCACCGCTGCCCGCTTCAGACGCTCGAAGATCGGCCTGAGCCGCAATCGGTCGGCGTCATAAGCATAGACCTGCCCGGTGTTGCGCATCAGCGCAGCGAGCCCAAGGGTCTTGCCGCCGGAGCCGGCGCAAAGGTCGATGACCTGCTCTTTGGGCTTGGCGCCCGAGAGAAGGGTCGCAACCTGCGAGCCTTCGTCCTGCACCTCGTACCAGCCTTTGCCGTGACCCGGCTCCGCCTCGACATGCGGGCTGCGGGCAGGACCGGGCCCTTGCAGGATACGGATGCCGACAGGCGAATGGGGTGTGGGCTCAGCATCGAAGCGGCGCAGGGCAACCAGCACCTTGCCGCGCGGCGCCTTAAGCGTGTTGACCCTTAGGTCGACTGGAGCGCGTTTGGCCAGCGCCGCCCCCTCCTCTCCCGCCCGGTTTCCGAAGGCGCGTTCGAACTCGGAGGCCAGCCACTCCGGATAGTCGCCTTTGACATGAGCCGGCGCATCTATCGGCAGCTCGTGACCGAGCCCGGCGAGCTTGACCTCCGATAACGGCTCAGGGGCGTGGCGGCTGCCGTCGGCCAGTGCCGCGACCTGCTCTGGGGTCATCTGCCAGCTTGTGACGAGGGTGCGGAGCATGACGGCACGCGGGCTGTCTTCACCCATGCCATAGGCGCTCGAGGCTCGCGTCCTGAGCGCATCAAAGACAAGATTGCCGATCGCAGCCCTATCGCCGGAGCCAGCGAAGCGATGCGACGTCCCCCAATCCTTCAACGCCTCGGCGGCCGGGCGTTTGCGCGCTTCGATATCGGCCAGGATCTCTATCGCCGCGCTGACCCGCGCTCCTGGCGTCATCAGTCGGAGACGAATAGGAAGATGCGGGCGATGACGATCACCCACATTAAGGCAAGCGCAATGGCGCCGACCAGGAACACGGCTGTCCGGCGGTCGAGCCGGTTGGAGGTGACGTGAATATAGGTGTGCACCAGGCGCGACAACACGAACATCCAGGAGAGCACGTAAAGCACGACATCGAGCGCGTCGCCGACCAGCGCAAGCAGCGTGACCACATAGAACAGGACCGGCAGCTCGAGCTGGTTGTGGAAGGCATTGCCGACTTGGAGCACATGCGGCGGCCAGGCAGGCTCGCGCAGCGCCACCTGTTGCGGCCTGACTTCGCCCTTACGGATCACGCGGAGCCGCAGGATCGTCATCCAAAACAGGAGCACGAAGGTCAGCGCGACCTGCACGAACATGGGTATCAGAATGGCCTGGATCGACATGGCATCTCCGTTTTCTCCCTAGCGGCAGCTGTGCGGCACCTGGCGCCCTTATAACCTGTGCAATTGCTCAGAGTGGGTGAAGCGCGCACTTTTCCGCGACAATTATGGACGGAAGTTCAATTGACGCGAGACCGCGGGCCCCTCTAAACCTAGCGCCAAACAGCTAGAGTCCAAGGATTCCAAGGAGGTTTTCATGCGCTTTCGCGCTTCACGCATCATCCTTAGCGCTGCATCTCTTGCCAGCGCGCTCCTGCTTGCCCTGCCCGTCCAAGTGCGGGCCGAGGAGACCAATGCCTGCTTCGACGCCAATGGTTCGATCAAGGAGGTGCTGGACGCCTGTGCCGCTTACATTTCGTCAGGCTCGACCGACAACGACCTGCTTATCAAGGCCCACGGCATCCGCGCCATGGGTCTTGCCGCAACCGGCGATGTCGATGCCGCCATCGCCGAGATGGATGCGGCGGTCAAGATCGATGCAAGCAAGCCAAACAGCTATTTCATGCGGGCAGCCGCCTACGCCGCCAAGAAGGACTACGACAAGGCGATCGCCGACCTCGACCAGGCCATCAGCATCGACGCCAAGCACGGCGACTATTACATGCTGCGTGGCATCATCTATCGCGACAAAGGCGACCTCGACCGGGCTCTTGTCGAGTTCAACGAGAAGGTGACGCTCGATCCCGATCAGTCGAGCGGATATTCGAGACGCGGCGATCTCCACCGCATGCGCAAGGAGTACGATCTCTCCGTCGCCGACTACGATCAGGTCGTCAAGATCGAGCCGGAGAACGCCAAGGGTTATATCGATCGCGGCTGGGTGTTCGTGCTGAAGAACGACCTCGACAAAGCTGGCGCCGATTTCGACAAGGCACTCGAGCTCCACCAAAACGATGCCTCAGCGCTTGTGGGACGGGGCCTGGTAAAGAGCCGCAAAGGCCAGCCCACCGACGGCAGCGCCGATCTCTTCCTTGCGCAGAGGCTCGAACCCGGGATTTTCGACGAGATCAGGAAGCTCGGCGTCGAGTAGTTGGTAGGGACGCCTGCTACCCTTCGCGGGGGTAGTTGGGAGATTCGCGGGTGATGGTCACGTCATGGACGTGGCTCTCGCGGAAGCTCGCCGTCGAGATGCGGATGAACTCGGCGCGGGCCTGGAACTCGGCAAGGGTCTTGGCCCCGGTGTAGCCCATCGAGGCGCGCAAGCCGCCGATCAGCTGGTGCAGCACGCTGGCGACGGGGCCCTTATAGGGCACCTGGCCCTCGATGCCCTCGGGCACGAGCTTGAGCGCGTCCTTGATCTCCTGCTGGAAGTAGCGGTCGGCGGAGCCGCGCGCCATGGCCCCGATCGAGCCCATGCCGCGATAGGCCTTATAGGAGCGGCCCTGATAGAGATAGACCTCGCCGGGACTCTCGTCGGTGCCGGCGAGCAGAGAGCCGAGCATCACGCAGTCGGCGCCGGCGGCAAGCGCCTTGGCCAGGTCCCCCGAATATCTGATCCCGCCATCCGAGATCACCGGCACGTCGCTCTTCTTTGCCACCTCAACCGCCTCGACCAGGGCGGTGAATTGCGGCACGCCGACGCCGGCTACGATGCGCGTGGTGCAGATCGATCCGGGACCGATGCCGACTTTGACCGCGTCGGCGCCGGCATCGATCAGCGCCTTGGTGCCGTCGGCGGTCGCCACATTGCCGGCCACCACCTGCACCGCGTTCGACTGCCGCTTGATGCGGCGCACCTGATCGAGCACGAGCGCCGAGTGGCCATGCGCGGTATCAACCACGATCAGGTCTGCGCCGGCATCGATCAGCCGCTCGGCACGCGCGAGGCCGTCGTCGCCGGTGCTGGTCGCCGCAGCCACCCGCAACCGCCCCTGCTCGTCCTTGCAGGCATTGGGATGAAGTCTTGCCTTCTCGATGTCCTTGACTGTGATCAGCCCGATGCAGCGATAGTCGTCGTCGACTACGAGCAGCTTCTCGATGCGGTGCTTATGGAGCAGGCGCTTCGCCTCCTCCATAGCGACGCTCTCCTTGACGGTGACCAGGTTCTCCTTGGTCATGAGCTCGGCCACGCGCTGCTTAGGGTTGGTGGCGAAGCGCACGTCGCGATTGGTAAGGATGCCGACGAGCTTGCCGGGGCGGCCGCCATTGCCGGCCTGCTCGACCACTGGGATGCCCGAGATCTGATGATCGGACATCAGCTTCAGCGCATCGGCGAGGCTCGCCTCGGGGTGAATGGTCACCGGGTTCACCACCATGCCCGACTCGAACTTCTTGACTTGGGCGACTTCGGCGGCTTGCGCCTCGGGCGAGAGATTGCGGTGGATCACGCCGATGCCGCCGGCCTGGGCCATGGCGATTGCCAAACGCGCCTCTGTGACCGTGTCCATGGCCGAGGACAGCACCGGCACGTGCAAGGCGATCGAGCGGGTCACGCGCGAGGAGAGATCGACCTCGTTCGGCAGCACGTTCGAGGCCGCAGGCCTGATCAGAACGTCGTCGAAGGTGAGCGCAATCGCGTCGTCGGAAAATTGTCTTTTGTCAGCTTCGGGCTGCCCTTCGGGCATCGGCCAACCTCATTGAAAAGCGGGCGGCTCGACGCATCAGCGCGGTGCAACAGGCCGCCACCGGTTGGCGGCCTCCATTATCACCTTATCGTGAATTTGCAAAGGCGATGAGAGAGGATTTTCCCTGCCGGAACAACGGGCGGAGGCCGGCATTCTTCCTGCTAAAGCATGCCGCTCGCGAAGAGCACCACCGGCATGGTCCAGCTCGTGAAGGGCGGCGGCGGCGCGTGGGGCGGCGGCGGCTCCTTTAGCGGCGGTGGTGGCCATATGGGCGGCGGTGGGGGCGGCGGCCATATGATGGGCGGCGGCGGTGGCCCTAGCGGCCATTTCGCCAGCGTCGGCGCTGGCCATATGGACCGCATGGGCGGCGACCACTTCAGCAGCGGAGCCTGGGGCGGCTGCCGCTCGGCTCACATCGCCAGAGGCGGCGACTTCAATGGTCCGTCGGTGCGCCATGGCCGTATAGCCAGCAACAACTGGAACGTGAAGGGGAATTGGGATCACCATCACCATCACCACTTCAACAACCGCTTCTTCTTCACCAGCGGCCCGTTCTTCTATGGCGACTATTACGCCTACGGTTACGGCAACTGCGCTTGGTTGCGGCGGCAAGCCATCATTACCGGCAGTCCCTATTGGTGGAACCGCTATCAGACCTGCCTGTACTACTAGGTCTTGAGGCCTACTCGAGTAGTGAGGCGAAAGCCGAAGCATCGCCCGGAGCGAAGGTGACCCTTAAAAGCTCCGGAGGATGCCTTCGCGTCAGCAACAGCTCCCACTGGTCTTCGACGGCGCGGCCGTCGTCGTAGCGAACGGCAGTGACGTGCCGCAGCCGGGAAAGATCCCATAGTGGGTTGCGGAATCCCCGACGAAATCGAAGTGCGGACGAAACCGCGTATCGGCGAGCATGCGCCACGTATTGCCGCAAACCGGAAAGACCTTGCCCTTTTCGACCAGGTGATGTGCATCAAGCTCGAAGGCGTCGGGCTGCTCAGGCAGGCTGCCCTTGTAGATGACTGCCTGGCCTTAGTCCTCGCAAGCCGGCTCAAGCCCGTCGAGCTTGAACAGCCGGTAGGTCGCCGAGAAGAACTTGGCCTGGCCGAGCTTCCGCTTCATCGTCTCGTTCTTGATGTCGATGGGCTTGCTAGTCATGAGCCGCGGGGCGAGAAAGCCTGCACGTTTCGCCATCGAAAGGAAGTCGTTCCAGTAGAGCGCTCCGCCGAGACAGTCGCCATAGAGTGCAGGATCGGCGCGCACGCCATCGGGTAGGCGCCGGTCGCAATAGACGTCAGCGAAATAGAGTTCGCCTCCGGGCTTCAGCAGGTCGTAGGCGCCGCGCAGCACAGCCGGCCTGTCGATGGAAAGGTTGATGACGCAATTCGAGACGATCAGGTCGAAGCTCGCGGGCTCGAGCCCGAGCTCTCCGAGCTTCTCGATATAGCCCTTAAGGAAGCGCACATTGGGCCGCGCGTAGCCGAACCGCTGCGCATGCCAATCAATATGCGACTGCGCCGTGGCGAGCTGCTCGTCGGTCATATCGACGCCGACCGCCTCGCCGCTGGCGCCAACAAGCTGGGCGATGAGATAGACGTCGCGGCCTGAGCCCGACCCGAGGTCGAGCACCCGGGCTCCTTCGAGCGCGGCCGGCACCACCAGGCCGCAGCCATAATATTTCGATCTGACTTCCTCATGCACGTTAGCAAGCAACGGCTTCAGATGTGCGGGGAGATCGCTGCCATCGCAGCAGGCAGAGGTCTTCAGGTCTCCAGAGGATTTGAGGACCTTGCCGTAATAGTCCTTCACCACTTCGATATTCATGGCGGCGCTCGTCGACTTTCGAACACAAGATTGAGCCTAGTCTAGCAGCGGGAGGACTGCGCGAGCAGCCACTTTGGGAGCACACTTCCGTGAGGAGGCTACTCCTGCGTGCCGCGGAAGCCGGTGGCGAGCACATACATCTCGGCGGACTCGGCGCGTGAGGCCTTTGGCTTTACGTGGCGGACCTTGGCAAACGAGCTGTTGAGGCGTGCCATAAGCTCCTTGCCTGCGCCGCCTTGCAGCACCTTGGCGAGGAAGGTCCCTCCGGGGGCGAGAACGTCCTCGGCAACGTCGAGCGCCGCCTCGACCAGGCCCATGATGCGCAAATGGTCGGTCGGTTTGTGACCGGTCGCCGGCGCGTGCATGTCCGACATCACGAGGTCAGCCTTCTTGCCATTCAACGCCTCTTCGATGCGGTCGGCTGCGTCGGGATCGGTCAGATCGAGCTTGAGCGCGGTCACACCCGAGATGGGCTCCATCTCGACGACATCGACGGCGATCACCGTCCCCTTCCCCGTCATCACCTTGATTCGCCGCGCCGCGACTTGACTCCAGCCACCCGGCGCAGCGCCGAGATCGACCACGCTCATGCCGGGCCTGAGCAGATGATATTTGTCGTCGATCTCCGAGAGCTTGAAGGCAGCGCGCGAGCGGTAACCCCGCCGCTTTGCCTCTTCCACGTAAGGATCGTTCAACTGCCGTGTGAGCCAGCGCGTCGAGGCGAGCTTGCGCCCTTTGGCGGTGCGTAGACGCACCGCGAGCCTTCGCGTGCCGTCCGAACTTTCTCGACTGCGCCCTTTCATCGACCTTACCGCATGTTAATGACGCATAATGCCTGCAAAACCTTGACCTTAAGGCCCCTCTCGCCCCATGTGCGCCTTATCGGCCTTCTAACACCTGCCACATGCCCCGCTACTTCGTCACCCTCATCGTCGCCGTCGCACTCTTCATGGAGACCATGGACTCGACAGTGATTGCGACCTCGCTGCCGGCCATTGCCTCAGACCTCCACGAAGACCCGATCGCGCTCAAGCTCGCGCTCACGTCTTACCTGCTATCGCTCGCGGTGTTCATCCCCTTGAGCGGCTGGGTCGCCGACCGCTTCGGGGCGCGCAAGGTTTTCCGCGCGGCCATCGTGGTGTTTACGCTCGGCTCTGCCGCTTGCGGCTTCGCCCAAGGCCTGCCCGACTTCGTGCTGTTCCGCATCATCCAGGGCATGGGTGGCGCGATGATGGTGCCGGTGGGACGCCTCGTCATCTTGAGGACCGTGCCGAAGTCCGAGCTCATCTCTGCGCTCGCCTGGCTCACCATGCCGGCACTGCTAGGGCCGGTGATCGGGCCGCCGCTCGGCGGTTTCATCACCACCTACCTCTCATGGCGGTGGATCTTCTGGATCAACATTCCCATCGGCCTAGTAGGCGTCATCCTCGCTACACGCTATGTCGCCGACATCCGCGAAAAGGGACTGCCGCCGCTCGACGTCAAAGGCTTCATCCTGTCCGGGGTCGGCCTCGCCGGGCTTGCCTTCGGCATCACCACCATAGGCCAGGGACTGCTGCCTTCGGCCTTGGTGGTGGCGCTGCTCGCTATGGGCGTCATCGGCTGCTGGCTCTATGTGCGGCACGCGCGCGAGGCCAGTGCACCTCTGCTCGATCTCGACTTGCTCAAGGTCGACACGTTCTTTGCAAGTGTGGTGGGCGGATTTCTCTATCGCATCGGCGTCGGCGCCATGCCATTCCTGCTGCCACTGTTTCTGCAATTGGGGTTCGGCATGAACGCGCTCCAATCGGGGCTGCTCACCTTCGCGAGCGCAGTGGGGGCTATCGCCATGAAGACCACCGCCGCGCCGATCCTGCGGCGCTTCGGTTTCAAGAGCGTGCTCGTAGTCAACGCGGTGTGGAGCAGCTTCTTCATCGCCGCCACGGGGATGTTCACGCTCGGCACGCCGCACACGGTGATTCTTGCCGTGCTACTCGTCGGCGGCTTCTTCAAGTCGCTAGAGTTCACCAGCATCAACTCGATCGCCTATGCCGACATCGACGTGAAGGCGATGAGCCGCGCTACGAGCTTCGCCAGCGTGGCGCAGCAATTGTCTCTGTCGGCCGGCGTCGCGGTGGGCGCGCTCGTGCTCGAGATCGAGCGCATGGGGCGCGCCGATAACACCGTGGTGGCGGGCGATTTCCCGCTCGCCTTCCTTCTGGTCGCGGTGATCGCGGCAAGCTCGTCACTGATCTTCTCGCTGTTGCCGAAGGAGGCAGGGTCGAGCCTGTCGGCTCGGGCGCGGCCGGTGGGCGTTGTGGAGGAAGCCGCTCCAGCCTCGCAAGCCTAGGATTGCGACCGCTTCAAGCCTGGTTGAGGCCGCTGCCCCTCCCCATGATGGCGGGGCGGGCCCCGGCGGTCCTGGTCACCCTCGGCCATGAGCGTGGCAAGGATGCCCTCGCGCAAGCCGCGGTCGGCGACGCGCAGACGCTGGCAGGGCCAGGTCCTGAGCAACGCCTCGAGGATGGCGCAGCCCGCCAGCACGAGATCCGCACGCTCCTGTCCGATGCAGGGCTGGGCGACGCGCTCGCCGTAGCTCATGGCGATGAGGTCGCTCGACACGGTGCGCACATCGCGCGCGCTGAGCCAGCAGCCGTCGACGCGCGCGCGCTCATAGACCGGCAGCTTGAGGTGAATGCCCGAGATCGTGGTCACGGTGCCTGAGGTGCCGAGAAAATGCGCACGCTTGCGCGCGATCTTCTCGCCGAAGCGATGCTTGGCCTCGAAGCGCTTGAGCCCCGCCATCACGTCCTTGACCATCGCCTCGTAGCTCTCAGCCGTGACGTCGCGTCCGCCGTGGCGCTCGGCGAGGTTGACCACGCCGATCGGCAATGAGGTCCAGGCGGCGATGCAGGACTGCACGCAGACCCGGTCGTGAAGGGTGCGGCGCCAGGGGCGCCCGCGCCGGGAGAGATCGAGCCAGATCAGCTCCGAGCTGCCGCCGCCGATATCGAACACAAGCGCCCAGTCGCAATTGCGGTCGATCAGAGAGGCGCATCCCGAGACTGCTAGCTTGGCCTCGGTCTCCTGACCGACGATCTCGATGGAAAGGCCAGTTTCGCCGCGCACGCGCTCGATGAACTCGCGGCCGTTCGAGGCGATGCGGCAGGCCTCGGTTGCGATCAGCCGCGACCGCGTCACCCCACGGCGGCTCATCTTCTCGGCGCAGACCTTCAGTGCCTCGATGGTGCGTTTCATTGCGGCTTCCGACAGCGTGCCAGTGCGGAGCACACCTTCGCCGAGGCGGATGATACGCGAGAAGGCGTCGATGACGAGAAAGCTGCGGCGCGAGGGTTTGGCGATCAGCAGGCGGCAGTTATTGGTGCCGAGATCGAGGGCCGCGTAGATGGGAGGCGTAGGGGAAAGAGAAGATACAAGCGGCACTCGCGCGCTCGTATCGTCCTTGCCCTGGGCTGCCCCCAAGAGGCTATCGGCCGGCGCGTTCGCCCGCGCCCTAGCTACGATCTGCGAGGGGCTCCCTCCCGCGCAGTTGCCGGTCTCGCTCCGCGCGGTAGTCGCATCACGCGAAGCTATGGCAGCCGTGCGGGCATCGCCGCTCGGCCCACTCACAGTGTTTCAACCTCTAAGCGCCGGAGCCGCCCTCGCCTTTGCGAATCTTGGCCGGCGGCCGGAGCGTTGGTCCTATAAACCTAATCTATCAAGCTATTGTGGCACGTAAAGGAGCTTTTCCCG
>DATFVO010000247.1:0-4398 GCA_035260265.1 Methyloceanibacter sp. | reverse complement strand
GAGGTGCCGCTCGCGCCGGCGCCGCGCGACACTCGGCCCGCCTCTAGCGGGTACGATCTGCCTCCCGTGCCTGCATTCGACGCGACTGGCCGCCAGGCGCGTGAGGATTTCGGCCATGTCTCGGGGCTCGCTCAGCAATTGGCGGGTGCCTCGCAACCGCGGCCCAAAACCCCGGTTGCCGACGACGGCCGGCGCGGCGGCGCCGGCTCGTGGTCGGTGGGCGATCTTCTCACTCGCGCCTCTGATGCTGGTCAGGGCCATGGCGGCGGTGGCCAGGGCTTCCGCGCCGCTACGCCACCAGCTCAGGCCGCAAGCGGAGGCCAGCTACGGCTCGAAGAGATCGCTCGCGCCATTCACTACCGCACTGCCGTCGACGTGTGGCAGCGCTTCAGGACGGGCGAGCGCGGCGTTCTCGGGCGCCACATCTACAGCCCGGACGGCCAGGCGACCTTCGACGAGGTCGCGCGCCGCTACGACCGTGAGCCCGATTTCCGCGGCACGGTCGACCGCTATATCGGCGACTTCGAGCGGTTGCTCGGCGAGGCCGAGGCGTCAGACCCCGAAGGCCGCATGCTGCAGAACTACCTGACGTCAGAGTCGGGACGCGTTTATCTCCTGCTCGCGCATGCGAGCGGGCGGCTCCAGTAGTCGGCTAGGAGATTAGGCTCCCCAGCCTCGGCCCCTGCCCTCCCCAACGGGACGGCGGGGGCCGTTTAATTCCGGGGCTCAGTCAGGGAGCCGGCGAGCGGCTTGACTCTGTGCTCAATCGGCAAGCTCCCCAAGCATTTTCCGGGGAAGCATGAAAAGCCCGGACGTGAGTGGTACTCTGTCCGCGCGCGGGGAGAAGATTCGTTCGGCCGGACTTCCTTGCAGAACGGTTCGCCCGTGTGCCACGCCAAAGAGGGAGGGTGGGATGTCCGTGATCTTAGCGTTCTTGGCCGTGCCATGGCTGTCTGCCTCGGGAATTTACAATCCGCCGGTAACGCATCATGGCCGCTGTCTTGCCGAGCCAGGCAGCTTTGAAGCGATTTACTGTTCGGGAGCTACAGCAGCGGCACCGACGCATCATCGGTACACCAAGAAAGCCGCACGGTAAGAAGTACCTACAGCGCGAAAGCAGCACGCCGCTTTTGCGGTGGCGCTAGCGCGGTAGCGGCGTGCGGCGAACACGTTGGGGCAGTCCAGCTTAACCGAAGGCGGTGTTTGCTGGCTTCCTACTTTTGCGGGAATGACGAGGGGGGCTAGCCCAGGCGGCGGGTGGCGACCCACGTCGTGGTGTCTTGCAGCACCTCGGTGAAGCCCTGGTTCAGCGCGGCGATGGCGTCGCCAGGTGAATCGGTGTTGGCAGGGACGCGCGCGCTGAAGCCCTTGGTGGCGATCACCTTGCCTGTGCCGACATTGACCAGCTTAGCGAAGATCTCGATCTCGGCGGCAGCCTTGCCGCTCGACACGTCGATCTGGAAGGAGCGCAGATCGGTGACGAGCGCATATTGACCTGTGGTCGCGCTCGCCGCCCTGACGGCCCCCGAATTCTGGAAGGTCTCGATCATGCGCGCCTGCACGAGGTGGGGCAGCCGGTCGCTCCAAGCCACGCCCTTATAGTAGGAGACCTGGTCGGCACTCGGCCGAACCATGAGACGGTCGGTGTCGAGCGCGTGGACGGCAGTAGGCTCGTAGATGACGAGCTGCCAAGGCGCAGGCCGTGGCGCGCCGGCGAAGGAGCGCGGGGCTACGAGATCATAGGTATTGGGAGGCCGCGAGCCGATGGCGCAGCCGAGCAGGCCCAGGCAAAATAGGCCCGCAGCGAGCGCTGGCGCCGGTCGCAGCATGTGCGATCGCCCCCTGTTAGGAAGCACTCCCCGTCCCTGCGAGGGTGCACTATTGTCCTCTTGGAGTGTATTCCGGGACTTGGTTTCCACCAAGTAAAAAACCTTTTGGATCAGCCTCTAGCTTCTCCAGAATACGGTTCAGCGTGACTGCCGTGCGGCGGCCTTCCTGCATGAAAGCACTGAATTGCTGGAGGCTATCCTTGGCCTGGCGGGTCAGCCCGTCCATGTTGTCTCCTAGCGATACTTCAAGCTTGCCGGATAAAGTCTTGAAGTTGTTGGCTCCATCTTTCACGTCGCTAATGGCGACGCCGATGTCGTCCTTCTTGGCGTTCAGCATCGCGGTGAACTGCTCGACATTCGTCACGGTGGTGTGGATCGCCTCCTGATTCTCGGCGACGAGGTCGTTCAGCCTGGTGAGCAGGGCATTGGCGTTGTTCATCACGGCCGGTGCTGCGTCGAATAGGCCTTGGCCTCCGCCTGGGTCGGCTTTGATCGTTGGGATCGGGTCGTCGTCGGTGGCGACCAGGAATGGCGAATCCGGCGTGCCTGGGCTGATCTGGATGCCGGTGCCGCCAGTGAGGCCCAAGGACTGCAGGCTTGCGCGCGAGTTTTGCCGCACCGGCGTATTGTCGCTCACGCTGATCAGCACTTGCACCTTGCGGGCATCGTCGGGATTGAGGGCGAAAGACTGGACCTCGCCGACCTTGAGCCCCTGGAAGCCGACGCTCGAGCCGGTGGTCAGCCCGGCGATCGAGGTCTCGAACACGACGTAATAGCGTTTGCCACCGCCTGCGAAATTGCTCATCCAATATACGAAGATAAAGGCGAGCAGGAGCACGCCGAGCACGAAGCCGCCGATCATCAGGTAGTTGGCTTTGGTTTCCATCAGACCGCTTCCTTACGCGGCAACGACATCAGGCAGGGATCCTCGCGCGTTCGCCGGGCGAGGCTGCGCGCGCCCGCTCGCCGCAGAAATATTCCTCGATCCACGGGTGGTTGGGATGGCGCTGGAGCTCGGCCGGAGAGCCAGTCCGGACGATTTTCTTATCGGCAAGCACGGCCACCCTGTCGCACACGGTGAAGATGGTATCAAGGTCGTGGGTGACCATATAGACCGTCAATCCAAGTGTCTGTTGTAGCTTGCGAATCAAGTGGTCGAAGTCCGACGCGCCGATGGGGTCCAGGCCGGCAGTAGGCTCGTCGAGGAACACGATCTCGGGGTCGAGCGCAAGGGCCCGCGCGAGCCCCGCACGTTTGCGCATGCCGCCCGAGAGCTCTGATGGGAATTTATGCGCGGCGTTGGGCGGAAGGCCGACCATGGTGAGCTTGAGAAAGGCGAGATCGTCCATCATCGCCTGCGGCAGCTCGAGATGCTCGCGCATCGGCACCTGGATGTTCTGCAGCACGGTGAGCGAGGAAAACAGCGCGCCATCTTGGAAGAGGATGCCCCAGCGCTTCTCGATCTCAAGACGATCCTGAGACAAGAGCGTCTTGGCATTGTTCCCGAACAGCGCGACATCGCCGGCCTCCGGCTTGATCAGGCCGGTAATCACCCGCATCAGCACCGACTTGCCTTGGCCTGAGCCGCCGACGATGGCGAGGATCTCGCCGCGATAGACGTCAAGATTGAGTCCGTCCCAAATCTGCTGGCTGCCGAATTTCTTAGCTAGCCCGCGTACGCGGATCACCACTTCTCGGCCGTTTTCGACGATCACACCCCGATCCCCGACAGGAACATGGCAAATACAGCGTCCAAAATTATCACGAGGAAAATCGCCTTGACCACGGCGCTGGTCACGTGCTTGCCGAGCGACTCGGCGCTGCCTTCCACTTTCATGCCTTCGAGGCAGCCGACCAAGCCGATGATGGCGGCGGCGAACGGCGCCTTGATCATGCCGGCCGCGAAATCCTGGAAGTCAATGGCTTCGCGCAGCTTGTCGAGATAGTTCGAGGTATCGAGGCCGAGTACGGCGAAGGCCATTAGGCCGCCTCCGGCAAGTCCCATCATGTCGCCGAGGAAGGTAAGCAGCGGCAGCGCCAGCACGAGCGCGAGCACGCGAGGCAGCACGAGCGTGTCCATGGGATCGATGCCGAGCGTGCGCATGGCGTCGATCTCCTCACGCATCTTCATCGAGCCGATCTCGGCAGTGAAGGCAGAGCCGGATCGGCCAGCGACCATGATCGCGGTGAGCAGAATGCCGACCTCTCGGAGCGCAAGGATCGCCACCATGTTGACGGCGAACGGCTCGGCGCCAAACGGCTTGAGCTGCACCACGCCTTGCTGCATCACCACGGCGCCGATCAGGAAGCAGATCAGCGCGATGATGGGCACGGCCCTGAAGCCCGCGTGGTCGAGGTGGTGAACGAAGGAGGTGGTGCGGAAGCGCCAGGGCTCGCGGAACAGCCGGAGAAAGGCTGCAGTGACCTCGCCAAGGAACGCCGTGAGCTGCACGGCATCGCCAGCGACGCCGGTCAACGTATTGACCATGTCCGCGGTGAATTGCTTGAGCGCATTCGGCTTCTCGAGCTTGGGACGCTCGGCGCGGCTCCTGCGCTGCACCTCCTCGAT
>DATFVO010000246.1:0-3798 GCA_035260265.1 Methyloceanibacter sp. | reverse complement strand
GTCGTGTTCGGCGACGCGGGCGATGCGCTCGGCGACTCGATCTACGAGGCGCGTCTCTTCGTGCGCGGCAACATCAAGAGCCTCGGCGCCGACTGCATCGAAAAGCCGATGCGGGATGAGCACAAACACGCACTGCACGAGGTGCTCGATCGTGCAGGGCTCAACGGCCAGATCGATCCGTCGGAGTTCAAGCGCTACGGCTCGGCGCGCAAGCTTTACAATTTCCACGTCGATAACGCGGGAGCCTATTGATGGATTGGACCCCCCGCACCACCCCCCGTCCCTCAGCGACCTTCGACGAGTTCTCAATATCGGAGATCCACCGGGCGGCCGCGACCGGCCTCTACGACATTCGCGGCTTCGGCGCCAAACGGCGCTTGCCGAATTTCGATGATCTCCTCTTTCTCGGCGCCTCGATCAGCCGCTATCCGCTCGAAGGCTATCGCGAGAAATGCGGCACCGATGTATGGCTCGGCACCCGGTTCGCCCAGAAACCGATCCACCTCAAAATTCCCATCACCATCGCCGGCATGAGCTTCGGCTCGCTTTCGGCGCAAGCCAAGGAGGCGCTGGGGCGCGGGGCGACGCAGGCTGGCACCTCGACCACCACCGGCGACGGCGGCATGACCGAGGAGGAGCGCCACCATTCGCACATCCTCGTCTACCAGGTCCTGCCCTCGCGCTACGGCATGAATCCTGACGATCTCAGGCGCGCCGATGCGATCGAGATTGTGGTCGGCCAAGGCTCCAAGCCCGGCGGCGGCGGCATGCTGCTTGGGCAGAAGATCTCGGAGCGCGTGGCCGGGATGCGCACGCTGCCTGCCGGCATCGACCAGCGCTCTGCTTGCCGGCACCCCGACTGGACCGGCCCCGACGATCTCGAGATCAAGATCGAGGAGCTGCGCGAGATCACCGACTGGCAGAAGCCGATCTATGTGAAGGTCGGCGCCTCGCGGCCTTATTACGACACGGCGCTTGCGGTGAAGGCGGGCGCCGACGTGATCGTGCTCGATGGCATGCAGGGCGGCACGGGGGCGACGCAGGAAGTATTCATCGAGCATGTCGGCTTGCCGATCCTTGGCGCCATTAGGCCGGCGGTCCAGGCGCTGCAAGATCTCGGTATGCACCGCAAGGTGCAGCTCATCGTGTCGGGCGGCATCAGAAATGGCGCCGATGTCGCCAAGGCGCTTGCGCTCGGGGCCGATGCGGCGTCGATCGGCACGGCGGCGCTGATCGCGCTCGGCGACAACGACCCCGCACTCGAAGCGGAATATCGCAAGCTCGGTAGCGCGGCAGGCTGCTACGACGACTGGCATGAGGGCCGCGATCCCGCCGGCATTACTACGCAAGACCCGGTGCTCGCTGCCCGCTTCGATCCGGTGCTCGGCGGCAGGCGCCTTGCCAATTATCTCGCGGTGCTCACGCTCGAGACGCAGACCATCGCGCGCGCCTGCGGCAAAAGCCACGTGCACAATCTCGAGCCGGAGGATCTCGTGGCGCTTACGGTCGAGGCCGCCGCCATGGCCCGCGTGCCGCTTGCCGGCACCGATTGGATTCCTGGTAAAGAGAGGTAGTTTTTTGTGAAAGGGGTAAGGTAATGGCTACAGACTTGGTGAAAGCCGCGAAAGATCGCGGGATCAAATATTTCCTCATTTCCTATGTTGATCTGTTCGGCACGCTAAGGGCCAAGCTTGCGCCGGCCGCAGCGATCGGCGACATGGCCAAAGAAGGGGCGGGTTTTGCGGGATTTGCCAGCTGGCTCGACATGACGCCGGCCGACCCTGACGTCCTTGCCATTCCAGACCCCGACAGTCTCATTCAGCTCCCGTGGAAGAAGGAAGTCGGCTGGCTCGCTGCCGACCCTTATATGAACGGGAAACTCGTGGAGCAGGCTCCCCGAGTTGTCCTGAAAAGAATGCGGGAGAAGACGGCAAAGGCCGGTTACACGCTCAAGACCGGGGTTGAGTGCGAGTACTTCCTGATGAGCCCCGACGGGTCGGCGATCAGCGATCCTTCCGATATTCAGGCCAAGCCCTGCTACGACCAGTCGGCACTGATGCGGCGCTACGACGTGATCAGCGAGATTTGCGATTCGATGTCCGAGCTCGGCTGGGGCCCCTATCAGAACGACCATGAGGACGCCAACGGCCAGTTCGAAATGAACTGGCTCTACGATGACTGCCTCGTCACCGCCGACCGGATGGCCTTTTTCAAATATATGGTCAAAACGATCGCCGAGAAGCATGGTCTTCGCGCGACTTTCATGCCGAAGCCCTTCGCCAATCTGACGGGAAGCGGCTGCCATGTGCATGCGTCGCTGTGGAAGGATGGACGGAACATTTTCGAGGACGGTAATGACGGGCTCGGGCTCTCGCGCGCGGCCTACAACTTCATCGGCGGCGTGATGAACGCAGCGCAAGAGCTGTGTTCGATCACCAATCCCACGGTGAATTCCTATAAGCGCATCAACGCGCAGGTCACACTGTCGGGCGCCACGTGGTCGCCCAACGCCGTGACTTACGCCGGCAACAACCGCACCCATATGATCAGGATCCCCGGCAGCGGGCGCTTCGAGCTTCGTCTCTCCGACGGCGCGGCCAACCCCTATCTGCTGCCGGCTGCGCTTCTCGCCGCGGGTCTCGAGGGCATGGCGAAAGGGATCGATCCCGGCAAACCGCTCGACATCGACATGTACGCAGAGGGCCAAAAGGCACCTAAAGATACCAAGATGCTCCCGCTGAACCTGCTCGATGCCTTAAGGCTCACGGAAAAGTCCGAGCTGCTGCGCCGCGAGCTCGGCGGCGAGTTCATCGACTCCTACATCAAGCTCAAGACAAGGGAGTGGGACGAATACTCGCGCCAACTGACGCCGTGGGAGCGGGCCACGACGCTCGATTGCTAGCCGCGACGCTCGTTACGTCCGCGGATAGATGATGATGGAGAGGTAGGTCATGGGGAGCTTGGTCAGCTCCTCAGGCCCGTGTAGCGCGGCGGCGTCGAAGAACAACGCGTCACCGGGCGCAAGCGGATAGGCCTTGTCGGCGTGACGGTACAGCACCCTCCCCGTCAGCATGTAGATGAACTCGACGCCGGCATGATGGAACAGCGTGTAGGGCTTCGCCTCCTCGGTCAGCGTAATGAGATAAGGCTCGACCACGATCTCGCCGGAGATGGAATGGCCGAGCAGCTGATACTGGTGTCCGGCTTTGGTGCCGCGCCGCTCGATGGTCACCCCCTGGCTAGCGAGCACATGGGAACAATCGCGCTGTTCCTCGTAGCTCGAGAAGAACGTGGTGAGCGGAACGTTGAGCGCACGCGAGAGAGCTTCGAGGCTGTCAATCGATGCCGATACCGCCCCGTTCTCGATCTTGGACAGCATGCCGGTGGAGAGGCCGGCCTGCTCAGCGAGCTCGGCGCCGGTCAAATCGAGCTTACGCCTGAGGCCGCGCACCTGGGCGCCGATCGACTCGGCGATGGACCGGCTCGCGGCAGGCTGCGGGGCGAGCGACCCCGTCTTGAGCTCGCCATCGGCTGGCTTGGGCGCAGCGACTTTCCGTTTGGGCGCCCGCGGCTTCCGTTGCATTCTGGCTTTGGCTTCCATGGAATCCCCTGCGACCCGCGGCCTAAGGCCGGTATCCTCGCTATAGCCGACCTCGCCTTCCTCCGCGAGCCTTGAGTCGATCCGTGGCATCAGGCGATTCACGTCCTCTCGTCATTCGTGACCCGGCACCGCACGACGAGGGCGCGTGGCGGGTTTTGTGGGCGGGGTATTGCGCATTCTACGAGACCAGCGTGGCC
>DATFVO010000245.1:0-2752 GCA_035260265.1 Methyloceanibacter sp. | reverse complement strand
TGCGCTATGGCCCCTTCGGCAGCGCCTGCCGGCGGACGCAGGATCTAAATCCCTTGAAAGCCGTCCCCTGCGGGTTCGAGGCGGTGCGTGCGCAACCTCATTTCAGGTAGCTACTGATCGCAGAAGGGGCAAAATGAACATCGATGTAGGCAAGTTGGGAAGCAGGTTATGCGGACGCCCAGCATCGTCCCCGCACAATGACCAGGTGGTATTTGAGCGGCTTCTGCCAGGGTCGCGCGTGGCGTAAGGAGTCGCGCACTAAAGGAAGCCGTCATAGGTCCGCGTGATACGGGCGCAGGCGGCGTGATAGGCATGGATCACGGCGCGCATGTCCTCTGGATCGAGTCGCGCCGACAGGGCAGTCGAGCCCACCAGATCGCAGATCATCACGGTGAGGTGACGGCGCTCGGCCTCGTCCCGCGGCGCCGGTTCGGTCGCTGTTTCAGTCGGTGCAGGAGCAACCCCATCAAGCTCCGCGATCGCGCGCAGAATCTTGCGGCGATGCCCAAGCAGAACGCCGAGATCCTTGAGGTCTTGTTCTGTCAGATCTCGGACCACTGAGAGGTCAATGGCGTTGTCGGCGAAGCGTTGGGCGTACTCACTCAGGCCGACCGATGCTAGCCACTCGGCAATGCCTTTCATGGCATTTCCTGTCGATCTGCGGGCCATTGTTGCGCGCGCGCCGCGAGCGGCCACGCGGCCGCCGCGCCGCCGAGCAGCGTGATGAACTCGCGCCTCTTCACTCGATCACCTCGTCGGCGAGCGCCACCAATTTATCCGGCACGTCGAGACCGAGCGCCTTCGCCGTCTTGAGATTTATGATCATCTCGAACTTGGTCGGCAACAGCACCGGCAGGTCGGCAGGCTTGTCACCCTTGAGGATGCGGCCGGCATAGCCGCCAGTCAGGCGATACACTTCGGACAAGTCCGTCCCGTAGCTGATAAGGCCGCCGGCCCTGGCGAATTCCCGCTGCACATACATTGTCGGCACCGCATAGCGGGCGGCGAGCGCGATGACCCGCTCCCGGCGAGTGGTGAACAGCGGGTGGTTCGCCATCAGCAGCGCGCCCAGCCTGCGCGCGGTCAGCGCCGCGAAAGCGGCGTCTATCTCGCTTTCAGTCGATGCGTTGAAGACCTCGATCCGCACGCCCATGGTGCGGGCGGCCGCCTTCACGTCGCTGATGAACGGCGCAGACGCAGGATAGGTCGGATGTGCGAGCACGGCGAAGTCGGCGACCTTTGGCACCATCTCGTGCATCAGCCCCAGCCGTTTTGCTCCAAGTGCGGAGCCCAAATAGGCCACGCCCGTGAGATTGCCGGCCGGGTGGTTGAGGCTCGGAACCAGCGTGGTTGCCACTGGATCGTTGTTGACCGCAAATACAACTGGGATCGTCGAGGTCGCTGCCTTGGCAGCGTAGGTCGCGTTGAGGGCACTGCTGACGATGACGAGCACATGCCGGGCCACCAATTCTGCGGCGAGCGACGATAACCGCTCGCTCCGGCCGTCGGTCCAGGCATAATCGACGGTGAGATTCCGACCTTCGACGAAGCCGGCTTCGGCGAGTCCCTTCCGCAGGCCATCGACCAGGAACCCAGACCCCCCGGCCGTGGAGTCTCGGAGAAACCCGACCACCGGCATCGTCGGCTGTTGCGCGCGCGCCGCGAGCGGCCACGCAACGGCCGCGCCGCCGAGCAGCGTGATGAACTCGCGCCGCGTCATGTCGAACATCGGCTCCCTCCCACCCGCCTGGGCGCCGCCGGTCGGTTTGCCGCACGTTCAGCCTGCCGCAGAGAGGCCGGAAAGTCCTTGGGGCAGATCTGAATTGTTCTGAATCCAGGCGTTAGCCGACCTCTCGAAGTGCCTCCAGCCAGACCAGCACAATGGCGAGGGCGGCTTTGCTGATAAAGCCGCGCTCAAAAAGTCCCGCCGAAGCGGCTTAACACCATAACGCGCGCACGCGCGTACCGCTGACGAAACTCGTAGCCGGGGCTTTATGGCGATAGAACTATTTTGTTTCCCGCAAATAGGCCACCCCGTTCTCGACTAAGCGATCAATGTTTCTCTCGCCCGTTCGGGCTGTCTCAATAATTTGCTTGGCGAGGAGCGCTCGCGTCGAAGGCGCGCAGGCATCATCTGCGAGCGCGCTGCCAGACAACTTGAACGGCTTCGCCAAAGCTACCCACTGGGCTCGTATCAGGTGCCGCCATCCTGCTCGTGCTTTGGAGCGCAAGCTCGACCCGCTCGGCTTAAGCGCACTTAATGGCAGAGTCTCGGGAGCTCATAATCAAAAAGGCGTCCGGCGCGCCCCCCTGGAGGTGCTGCCGGTGATCGTCCAAACCGGATTGCGCGGGCCGTTCCCGCTGGTGCCGATCACCAGGCGTCGCGAAAGGTGAACAAGCTCGGAATAGCTCTCCGCAAGTGCGCGCCCGATGAGCACGCTTGTCGCCAAGAGAGCAACCCGAACAGGAGTTCCCTGCGGGGCTTCGAGAGCCAAAAGCACCCCCGTCGTTTTCTATGGTCGGTAGGAATAGCCTCGGCTTGGGTCGAGGACTTGATATATAACTCTTCCAGACTGTCTCAGTATCAGCTGGCGGAACGCGGATTTAGGCTGCTGTCCAGCCCGCGGGCGCAAGGAGGAGGCTATGATACCGGGCGCGTTCGCCTATCATCGACCAACATCAGTCAAGGAAGCCATTAGCCTACTTGCCCAATTCGGCGAAGAAGGCCGTGCGCTCGCCGGTGGGCATAGCC
>DATFVO010000244.1:0-15081 GCA_035260265.1 Methyloceanibacter sp. | reverse complement strand
GGCTTGGCCTCGGTCGTGAAGCTTTCGGCCTTGGGTATTCCCCTTCGGCCTGGGGAATTCACGCTTGGCTTAACGGCCAGTCATTGAACGGCCAGCCAAGGGCTTCAGCAAGCATATGCCCATGCCAGTCAAAGTCACTTGGCGGAGCGAGGGCCGCGTTGTCGGGGGCGTTCTTCGGCACAGTCTCCGTCACAACTTGCCGGACTGATCTTTGCCAGCCCTTCTTGGCGAGCTGCCTGTCCAGCTCAACCTTCATGAAGTGTCAATGTCCTTGCAGCACCTCAAAGCATGGTTCCAAATCTCGGACCCACTAAACCGAAACACATGCCAGCCAGCTATTTGCAGTTCACGTTCGCGCCGGTTGTCCTTGGTAACTTGCTGCTTTGTTTTCTCATGGAAGTCGTGGCCATCGCACTCGACAACAAGACGACCCGCTGGACAACCATCGGGGGCGCAAGGATAGAGTCGCATAGGGCTTTAAGGTTGAGCCATTTGAATTGAGGGGAAGGTTTAAGGCGTCGATAGTAAAGGTTGAAGCCGTCAATATAGACGACCGTTCGCACCTAACATCCCTCTGGATAAGCAAAAGCCGTCTGCTCTGCTGCCCGCAGCGCCTCCTTAACGTACATATGGAACTGTTTACCTTGGCGTGGCGAAAGGCGCATCGGAATCGCGACGGCCACGAAATGCAATCAACTCCTCCGAGAACGCGGAGAAAGCGTGGTTCATTCGCGGCGAGTCACTAAAAATTTGAGTAACCACGAACGTTCACGTTCGGGTAGGCGCCGCTAATAAAGCCCTACCAATACTGCTTCAAACCTATCGCTCGTTTTATCGGGATCTCAAAATCTCTCTGAGATAGTGCCCTCAACAAAATAAGGGGGGTGCTGTGAAACACTTCATCGTGGGGGGTGCATTATTGATGTTTGTCTCGTCTCTTCCGGTGGCCGTGACAAACAATCATTCGATTAGCCTCGTGGCGCAACCGCAAGTGCAGAAGATCGCCTTCTTGAGGTCGTTCGGCGACTCCTTGCCGCCGATCGGTTACGTGCAGTTCTGCCAGCTGCACCAGGCCGACTGCCGCCCGGGTCCGGTGTTCGCCGATCGGATTCAGCTTACGGACGCAAAGTTCCGCGCCATCGAGGACGTCAACCGCGAGGTGAACACAGACGTCCAACCGGAGACCGACCTAGAGCACTACGGCAAGGCCGAGTGGTGGGCCTACCCGGACGACAAGAAGGGCGACTGCGAGGATTATGTGTTGGAGAAGCGCCGCGATCTGATCCAGCGCGGCTTTCCCGAGAGTGCGCTACTCATCACCGTCGTCCGCGACGAGAACAACGAGGGCCACGCGGTGCTGACCGTACGGACCGATCAAGGCGACTTCGTTCTCGACAACAAGCGCCGCGAGGTCGTGCACTGGGCCGACACGCCCTACACCTTCATCAAGCAGCAGTCGGAGCGGAATCCGCTCGTGTGGACCTCGCTTCTGCCGCCGGATACTGCGCCGCAGCCCGTGGTGGCCGCCACCAACAAGCACTAGCAGGATCGGGAGACACCTATAGGCCCGGTGATCATCCCCCACCCATCCCCGACCCTACCGGGCCTTTACTAGGGGCCGGTCTCGCAAGAGACCGGCCCTTTTTTCGTGGGAGGGATGGTTCTCAGGGAACGAGAGCCGCTAGGCGAGATCGTAATCGAGAATCGCCATCTGGAACTGATAGGCGGTTTCGCCCTCATCCTCGTCGCGGAATAGGACGCCGATGAACTCGTCGCCGACATAGACCTCGGCCGAATCGTCCTTTTGCGGCCGTTGCCTCACCTGGAGCTCGGGCAGCCGGAAGACCTTCTTGAGGTAGCGCTCGAGCTTGATGATCTCGTCCCGTGTCACGGCGTCTCTCCGATACCCGTGCAACCGGGCTTTCTCGATTTCGATCCGGTCTTAGTCGGCCTTCGTGTGGTCGTCGCCTACAAAAATCTGATCCATGGCGAGCGCCGGCTCCTCGCAGCCGGCAAAACCCACTTCGCGGGCCGGCACGCCTGCGACCGTGCGCCGCGGTGGTACATCTTTGAGCACAACGCTTCCAGCGGCGATCCGTGCGCAGTCCCCAACCTTGATATTGCCGAGGATCTTTGCGCCTGCGCCGATCATCACGCCACGGCCGATCTTGGGATGGCGGTCGCCCTTCTCATTGCCGGTGCCGCCGAGGGTCACGCCGTGCAGCAGCGAGCAATTGTCCCCGATCACGGCGGTCTCACCGATCACGATGCCGCTTGCATGGTCGAACATAATGCCCTTGCCGATCTCGGCAGCCGGGTGAATGTCGACCTGAAGGACGCGGGAGGTGAGGCTTTGCAGATAGAGCGCGAAGTCCCTGCGGCCCGTTTTCCACAGCGCGTGCCCGATGCGATAGGTCTCGAGCGCATGGAAGCCTTTGAAATAGAGCAATGGCTCAATCAAGCGGGCAGTAGCGGGATCCCGCTTGGCCACCGCCATAAGGTCGGCGCGAAACGCATCGCCAAGCGCGGGCTCCGATTCCAATGCCTCCTGGAAGGTCTTGTGCAGGAGGCCTGAATCGAGGGCCGAATGTTGCAACCGGCGCACCACTCGATGGCAAATAGAATCTTCGAGCCGCGAATGGTCGAGTACGGTGGCATAGACGAATCCGGCAAGCGCGGGCTCTTTCGCACTGATCTCTTCGGCTTCGCGCCGCACCTGGCTCCAGACAGGGTCGTAACTCTTGATGTGCGGCTCGGCCGCGAGTGGCTTGGGCATGGGAACCTCAACTCGTCCGCTTATGGGTCCTTTGGCTTAGCCTAACACGAGCAGGAGCTAAGGGCGCCTCCTTAAAAAGTCGAGCACGCCTTGCTTGAAGCGTACATCCCCTACGGCCTTCATGTGGTCCCGCCGTGAAATGTCGAGGAATTGTGCGCCCGGGATAAGTCTTGCAAGCTCTGCTCCCGAGCCGGCAATGACATCCTCGCTGCCAACCGCCACAAGCACTGGCACGGTTAGTGCCGTGAGTTGCTCGACGGTGATCTTCTCGCGCGGTCCGCGCATGCATGCCGCGAGCGCCTTCAAGTCGCTGCCCGTCTGTTCGGCAAAGGCCCTGAAGCTGCGGGCTGTGTCATTTGCGACATCGTCGATGCGAGGCGCTTCGAGCGCCTTGGCGATGGGACCAGTCCCGACCATGCCACGCACCATGTTAATGCCGAGCCCCGCGAAGATCACGCTTCGCACACGCTCAGGATGCGCCATGGCGAGAAACGCGGCGATGCGCGCGCCCATGGAGTAACCCATTACGTCGGCACGTTCGATCTTTAGATGGTCCAGCAAGCGGCGCGCGTCCTCGGCCATCGTTGGAGCGCCGTAGACGGCAGGGTCATAGAGCTTCTCGCTTTCGCCATGCCCGCGATTGTCATAGGCGATCACGCGCCGACCGGCGCCCGTGAGCGTGCTCACCCAGCCTGGGTTGATCCAGTTGGTTGCGACATTGGAGGCAAAGCCGTGGATGAGCAGGATCGGCTCGCCCTGCCCCTCGTCGATATAGGCGACCGTCACGCCGTCTGAGTCGAAGCTTTGTTGTCCCATCTATCGCTTTGCCTTCAGGGTCTCTATGCTCGCCGCCAATTCAACGAAACGCGACCGAACATAACGCGATGACTCAAACGCTCGTGCCCCATTTCGTGAACGACAAGGGCGTCGACCGGATCAGGATCGGCGTCAAGGAATTCCAATGCATGGGGGCGACGCCGCCCTTCGATCATCCTCACGTCTATCTCGATATGGGGCATGAGGCGCAAATCGTATGCCCCTATTGCTCGACGCTGTTCGCCTACGATCCCGCGATCAAGGAGGGGGAGAGCGAGCCTCCGAGCTGCGTCTACGTCGCGACCTCTCCGCCCGGCCCGCCTGCGGCTTGACCACGCTTCATGGCGAAAAGGCAGAAGCAAGTTCTGATCGCCGGCGGGGGCATCGGCGGGCTCGCCGCCGCGATCGCGCTCGGACGCCGCGGGATCAAAAGCATCGTACTCGAGCGTTCGTCATTCACCGAGGACACAGGGGCCGGCATTCAGCTTGGCCCTAACGCCACGCGCATCTTGAAGGAGCTAGGCGTGCTTGACGCGATCAGGCCAGCTTCATTCAGGCCCAACGCGATGTGGCTTTATGACGGACCGTCCGGGCGGCAGCTCCAGTCTCTGCCACTCGTGAAACAAGCCGAGAAATATTACGGCGCTCCTTACCTCACTATCCACCGCGCCGACCTTCACGGCGGGCTCCACGCCATCGCCGAAACGCTAAAACCCATCAAACTCAAAGCGAACTTCGATGTGGCGTCGATCCAGACAGAAGGCAATGCTCTCGTTGCGCGATCTGCTGACGGCGCCGAAGCCACAGGGTCTTGCCTGATCGGGGCGGACGGATTGTGGTCGACAGTGCGGAAGCTTCTATTTCCTCACGACCGGCTGCGTTTCACCGGAGCGACGGCTTGGCGCACGCTGTTGGACCGCAATGATCTCCCCCCTCCTTTCGATGCACCCGTCATTGGTCTGTGGTTTGGACCGCGCTCGCATGTCGTCCACTATCCCGTCCGCGACGGTCGCAGCTTGAATCTCGTCGCCATCACCGAGGGCGGAACGGAAGGCCAAGGTTGGAATCGGCCGGCAGATGCTGCAACTCTGCTTTCAAGACTGAGGCCGTTCGCGACGGATCTGCGATCTCTGTTGGAACGGGCGACGGCCTGGCAGCGCTGGTCGCTTTATCGCCTCGCGCCGCTCAGGAGCTTCAACGCGGGGCGCGTCGTGCTGATCGGCGACGCCGCGCATCCGGTTCTGCCCTATTTGGCGCAAGGCGCTGCGCTCGCCATCGAGGACGCAGTTTCGCTCGCCCAAAGCCTCGAGGCGTCTTCCGACGATTTGGCCGAGGCCTTCCAGCTCTACGAAAACCCGCGCCGTGCGCGCATCGCCCGAGTGCAAGACCTCTCTCGGCGATATGGCTGGATCTATCACGTGAGAGGACCGATACGACTTGCGCGCAATTTCGTCCTTGGTCGGCGGCACGAAGTCCTGAGAGATTTCGATTGGCTTTACGGGCGCCGCACCTTGGAGCAGTCGGGGTCCGATGCGCACGCAAGTTCCGAGCCCAAGTAAGCGTGGCGCTAGTCGCTCCTATCGAACAAGCTTCTTCGCTTCCTCGAGATGCTGCTTGATGACCGGCAGCACCTTCGCGGCAAAGGCCTTCACCACTTCGTTGTCGCCCTTCTCGGCATATTTCGAGAACAGATTCTCGGCCCTCTCGTGGGCGCTAACTTGCTGCTTGGCGTAAGTCTTGTCGAAATCCTCCGGGTGCGCAGCGATCAAATCCTCGATCATCAGCTGATGCTTGGCGTCGAGCTGTTCCGGCAGATCGACCTTGATGTTTGCCTGCTGCACGATCCCTTTCAGCTCCTCGGTGGTCTGCGAGTGCGCCTCGACCATACGCTGGCCGAACTGCTTCACGGCGTCTGACTTTCCCTTCTCGGCCGCGATCTTGCCGGCCTCAACCTCATACATGTCGCTGATGGTGGCGGTCCGTATGAACTCGGGCGTGCCCGGCGTCCCGCATGTAACAAGTGCAATCGTGGCAAGGACAGCGAGCGCGGCCAGCAAATGATTTCGCATCGGCGATGCTCTAAAACATGCAAGGCGAAAATTGCTTATGAAATTTCGACGCATGCCAAAAAGGCCGGGAACCAGCCAAGGTTCCCGGCCCGCGAAAACGCAAGCCCGTCAATCAGTTCAATGCTCAGGATCGCCTCTGCGGCTCGCCTCGTAGAGGAACCACACGCGCCGCTCAGCCTGGTCGATCCATGTTTCGATCAGGCTCGTGGTCGCCACGTCGTTCTCCTCGGCGCAAAGTTCATGCGCCTCGCGCAGGCTCCTGATCAGCGCCTGATTGTCGGACCTAAGCTCCGCCAGCATGTCGAGCGGGTCGACGTAGTCCGCGTCATTGTCGGGAATGCGCTGTAACCGCGCGATATTGCCGATCGAGCGCAGCGTCGTGCCGCCGATCTTGCGCACTCTCTCAGCAATGTCGTCGGTGATGGCGAAGATCTGTTCGCCTTGTTCGTCGAACAGAAGGTGATAGTCGCGGAAATGTGGGCCGCTGACATGCCAATGGAAATTCTTGGTCTTGAGATAGAGCGCGAACACGTCCGCGAGCAGCGCGTTGAGTGCTCCGCTGATGTCGCGGCGGGCGGTGTCGCCAAGATCGGTCGGGGTGGTAAGGGGCGCCTTGTGGCGTTCTTTGACGGTCGTATCCTTGTTCATGGAGAGTTCTCCTGGGCAGCGAACGCGGGGACAACTCGCTTATCCAGCAGCGGGTTGCTAGGGCTTTTTGACGCCGCTCAATTGAAATTGCGGCAAACGCACTAGAAATAGTGGAAGGCCGCGTGAAAAGCGAGCCGGGCCATGGCCTTGCGACGGAGTTCGAGCATGTTCATTCGATGAATCGATTCAGGGTGAGAAGGGGAGCCGAGCGCGACTTCGAGCAGGTCTGGCTCTCGCGCGAGACGCATCTCGAAAATGTGCCAGGCTTCATCGTGTTCCACCTTCTGAAAGGATCTAAGCGCGACGAGTATGTGCTCTACGCATCGCATTCGCTGTGGCCGTCGGAAAAACATTTCGCAGATTGGACGCGGTCAGAGGCCTTTCGCAAGGCGCATGAAAGCGCCGGCGCCAACAAGCCGCTCTATTTCGGCCATCCCGAGTTCGAGGGCTTCACGGTTTTGCAGGAAGTGAAGGCTGACGCCGCATAGAAGCACGCGGCGGAGTAGGCTGTCTGACTCCAGCTCACCAAGAGCGGGCTGGCGCACGGATTAACTCAAGCCTCACGGTTATAGTCGTAGATCACGCGGCCATAAGGCAAAGTGAGATCGGCGACGAAGTGGTGCGCAATTGTCAGCTTCTTGACCGGCAAGTCTGCGACCGGCGCGTTGACGTGGGGAACGAGGTGCAGGCGCCCTGGCCCTATCCACGATCCCTTCACCACGATGTCGATGAGGTTATACGCTACGAGCTGGCAGATCTCGGGTCTGCCATCGACGCGGCAGAACCAATTGGTGGCGGACGCGGATGGCCGTCCGGCACTTCCCATCAGGTCTCGAAGTCGGGCGCGTAATCAACTCCGACCTCGATTAATGGGCCCGGTGGAGGGGCCGTTTAGGCGGCCTTCTTAGCAACAGCCTGGTCGGCTGGTTTGTACGCATTACGCGCCAGGCTGACACACATCTCAGAGAGCTTTGACAGTTCGGCCATGTGGTTGTCGTAGGCCGTCTTGGCGTATTGAGACTGGATCTCGAACGCCCGCTCAAACGACTTCACGCCGAGAAGCTGCTCCCATGCACGGATGCCGTCGTCGATAGACTTCTTCGAGTAGTCGGTCATCTCGGCAGTAAGGGCTTGGAAGCCCTTGTTCACTTCAGCGAACGAGCGGACGGCCGCGTCAAAGCCTTCCTTGCTGAGCCTCTGATACTCCTCACCGATGTTCTTGAGTTCGTCAGGCATAGGGGGCCTCCCTAGACAATGTTGAAGCAGGTGACACCGCTTGCCAGCCCCTAAGACATATTAGCGCGCAGCACATTGGAAGACACGCGGGAAGACGCCATCCCCAACGAAAGAAGCCCGGCACCACCCGCCGGGCTTCTAACAGTCGGTACGGTGCGGCACGCTGGGGCCCTGGGGGGTGCTTAGGCGCCACTCGCGTTCAACTCTGCTTCAGGGGTGCGGTTCCGGCCGTTTTGCCGTTCTTGCACGTGAGCCTCTGCAATCTGGGCCTACCCTGCAAGCCGTGCGGATTGACTATCGCGGCTGGTGCGTACCTCCCCTAGCTCCTGGTCACCGGGGACCCCCCTGGCAGGGGGACAGCCGACGGGGCTGGATGCGGTGAGTAGAGCCTCGCACTTCCGCGTCTCACCTGGGTCTCAACTATCAAAGGCGCACTGACTAGCGGGGCCAGCATCCTTGCCTGGTGTGTTGAACTCTTTGAGCCATATAGAAAAGTGATGGTGCGGACGGCGAGAGTCGAACTCGCACGACCCTTGCGGGTCTCAGGATTTTAAGTCCTGTGTGTCTACCAGTTCCACCACGTCCGCATCCGGCCAAAGCTAGGCAGGGGAACGTGTAGAGTTCCCTTAGGCCGGGAAGAAGACCTTCTTGCGCTCTTCAGGCGCGTCCTCTTTTGCCGCCTCTTCGGGTGCCGGCGCAACAGGCTCGGTTTCTGCGACGGTCGCGCTTTCCTCCTCGGGGGGGAGCCTTTCGGCGAGTGTCGCGGGCCGGGATTCCTCCGCCTCATCGCCTGGCGTGACAGCGGCCGTCTCAGCAGCAGCCCCTGCCTCAAGGCTTGCCCTCAGCAATAGGAAGAGAGCGAGCGCATTCAGCACGTGCCAAGCAGCGTGGGTGCCGACCTTCTGATCCTCGATCAGAAACTTGCCACAGAGCGCAAGATCGAGCGAACGGAGCGTAAGCGAAATGGCGAAGATGGCGGCGGCCCATAGCACATATGGCGCGGCGCGGTGGCGCCGCTCCTCGAGGAGGAGCCCGACCACGATCAACGCGCCTAAGGCAGGAAGATAGAACACGCTGCCGTTGAGACAAGTCTTCGCCCCTTGCGCCTCGGGGCCAGGGATGCCAACGCCGCCATCCCAGCATCTCACCTGCGAAGTCGCTCCCATGAGGATGGTGAAGCCGATCACCAGCAGCACCATCCAGCCGGGAGGCACGCCGAGAAAGCGGTTCAGCGCAAATCCCAGATAGACCAGAGTGAACACGGCGATGGGAATGACGTCGAGCAGCTCGCTTTCCTGCGTCGCGAGCAGATGGAAGGCGAAGCTACCGATGCCGATCAGGGCCACCAGGCCAATCAGCAGGAAATGGTCCGAGGTCTGCTGTTCGCGCGGGCGCCATTCGAGGAGTTGAAGCCCCATGAGCGCGGCAAGAATAAAGGCGACATTAGAGACGGCGTTGATGGGCTCTGCGCTGAGCGCCGTGCTCGTGCCGCGCTCGCAATAAAGGAAGACGTGTTCGCCGAATGTCATGGTGCCCATTCCCTTTCAGCCGCCACTCCAGGAAAGAGGCTTCCCTCGCCGGAGGTTCCACCTCCGGTCGTTGTTGCCAGTTACGCTTCCCTGTTATTCGGGAGGCGAAGCGTCGTCAGACGGAGGCGCGCCTTGATCGGGCGCCTCCTCGTCGGGCACTGTGTCCTCTTCCATCGGCACCTCGTCATTGCCTGCATCGGCTGGAAGCCCGAGGCTCTTCTTGCAGGCATCCTCGTAGCCTTCATTGGCAGTCATAAGGTCTTCGAGCGTCGGATAAGCTTGGGCGTCGGCATCGGTGATCTCGTCCTTGTGCATCTTGGTCAGCATGTCGACGTCTTTTTGGGTGAGCTTGTTCTCCTCGACCTTGCCCGCGACGCATTCGCAATAGGCTTTCGGCGTGACTTTGCCGTCGGCGAAGCCAGGCTCGTCGGTGACGTTCTGGTCGGCGCTGCAGGCGTCAAGGAAGGCGGCGGTGTTGAGCTTGGCCGCTGGCGCCGCTGCGGCGGGCTTCGCCGCTACGGCCGCGGCGTGGAAGCACAAAGCGGCGCAGGCCGCGAGCGCGGCAATGCGCAACACGTCAGATTGATTCATGCCTGCCCTCCCAACCGCCTTGATGATTGCGATCTGGCGTAAGCGGTTCTCGCCAAGGGTAAGAAATGACTCGACATTAGGGCAACAGTTGGAGCGGCGCTTTGGGGTGCGGCCGTTCGACCGTCACGCCTTGGGCGGCGAAACCACGCGAATATGCAATTCTTTCAGTTGCTTAGGCGAGACCTCGGAGGGCGCACCCATGAGCAGGTCCTCGGCCTGCTGGTTCATTGGGAACATGACGACTTGGCGCAAATTCTCTTCGCCGCAGAGCAGCATGACCATGCGGTCGATACCAGGCGCGATGCCGCCATGGGGTGGCGCGCCGTATTGCAGCGCGCGCAACATTCCCCCGAAGCGCCGTTCGAGCTCTTCCTTGGAGTAGCCGGCGATAGCGAACGCCTTCTCCATGATCTCAGGCTTGTGATTCCTGATCGCGCCTGACGATAGCTCGACGCCGTTGCAGACCACGTCATATTGGTAGGCGAGGACGTCGAGCGGCTCCTTGGTCTCAAGCGCCTCTAGCCCGCCTTGCGGCATGGAGAAGGGGTTGTGCGAGAAGTCGATCCGCCCCTCCTCCTCGTTCCACTCATACATCGGGAAATCGACGATCCAGCAGAACTCGAAGCGATCGGTCTGGGTGAGCCCAAGCTCGTTGCCGATTTTGACGCGCGCCTGGCCAGCAAACGGAGCGAACGCCTTCGGCGGTCCCGCCACAAAGAACACGGCATCGCCATCATCGAGCCCGATCTGCTTACGGATCGCCTCGGTCCGGTCAGGGCCGATGTTCTTGGCGATGGGACCTGCGCCCTCGCCTTCGCGAAAGAAGATGTAGCCGAGACCAGGCTGGCCTTCGCTCTGCGCCCAGGCATTCATACGGTCGCAGAACGCGCGGCTGCCGCCGCCCTTGACCGGGATCGCCCAGATCCGCGCGTTGACGTCCATGTCGAGCATGCCGGCGAACACCTTGAAGCCAGAGCCCCTCAAATGGTCGGTCACGTCCTCCATCTCGATGGGATTGCGCAGATCAGGCTTGTCAGTGCCGTATTTGCGCATCGCCTCGGCATAAGGAATGCGCGGGAATTTCTGCGTGACCGGCTTGCCGCCGCCAAACTCGTCGAACAACCCACGCAGGATCGGCTCGACGGTATCGAACACATCCTCTTGCGTGACGAAGCTCATCTCGAGGTCAAGCTGGTAGAACTCTCCGGGAGAACGGTCAGCGCGGGCGTCCTCGTCGCGGAAGCAGGGCGCGATCTGGAAATAGCGGTCGAAGCCCGCGATCATGATGAGCTGCTTGAATTGCTGCGGCGCCTGCGGCAGCGCGTAGAACTTGCCGGGATGGATCCGCGACGGCACGAGATAGTCGCGCGCCCCCTCTGGCGAGGACGCGGTGAGGATAGGCGTCTGGAACTCGAAGAAGCCCGCCTCCCGCATGCGGTTGCGCAGCGACCAGATGATCGCTTGCCGCTTCATGATGTTGGCGTGCAGGTGCTCGCGCCGGAGATCGAGGAAGCGGTATTTGAGCCGCGTCTCTTCCGGATAGTCCGGCTCGCCAAATACCGGCAGGGGCAGCTCTTTCGCTTCCGATAAGACCTCAAGGGTCTTGATTCTGACTTCGACCTCCCCGGTCGGCAGGTTGGGGTTGATGGTCTCCTTGGAGCGGGCAACGACCTCGCCGTCGACGCGCACCACCCATTCAGGCTTGAGCGTCTCGGCACGCGTAAAGGCGGGCGACTTCGGATCGGCGACGGCTTGGGTGATGCCGTAGTGATCGCGGAGGTCGATGAAGAGAAGACCGCCATGGTCGCGAACGCGATGTGCCCAGCCTGAGAGGCGGACGGTCTTGCCTACGTCCTGTTTGCGAAGCTCGCCGCAGGTGTGGGTGCGATAGTCGTGCATAGCGGGGGATGGCCTCGGGGATTGGTCGAGGCAGGGGTTTTGTAAGTGCGCGGGAACAGCGCATGGGATGGCGTCCCTGTCAAGGCGGCCGCATGAGTCACACCCCCTGGAACGATGGCTTGGCACATCGGTTTCGCTCTTAGACCCAAACCGTTGGGAGAAACGCCATGTCAAAGCTCCATACCGGCGCACTCACGGCCGCCGCTGTCGCAACCTTGTTGTTCGGCTCCGGCTTCGATCAGGCCTGCGCCGCCGCCGGCACCGACACACAACAGCAGGCTGCACCACAAAGCAAAGATGCCCCAGGCGCAGACGACAACCGTCAGGCGCTTCTGGCACAGCAGGACGGAGTGATCAAGCCGCCCCCGACCGGCGACGAGAGCATCCACACTGAAGTCCCCAATCCCAATGCCGGGCCTCGCGATGAGATTTCCCCGCCGCCCCAAATGCCCGGCGGCGAGAACGCAGAACCGAAATAGGTGCGGAAGAGAACGAAGCGAGTCTGTCCGCGTTTCAGCGTTCGGCACCAACGAGGGAGAACAAGATGCCAGACCTGCCCCCGGTCAAGAGCAACTGCCCTCGCCGCTTGGGCTTTCGCCGGGCTCATCACGCTCTGTTCTATTGTGTCGTCGCTTGTGCATGGAGTGGCGAGCTTCGAACAGGCTAAAGCCTCGCTTCACGGCGTGATGGCTGCGACCACGCCTCGCTAGCCGGATAACACTCTCGTCTTGCGTACAGAATTCGATTCCAAGCCGGCGTATTCCGCGGGCATGACCGATCGACGCCCTATCGCGTTGACGCTGCTCACGATTGGCAGCGCGCTTAGGACAAACCGGACGCAAAACCAAAGCTCTTACGCTTAGCGCCCCTTGGCCTCTCGCGCACGCTTGGGCTATATCCGCCCCCATGAAGCTAATCTCCCGCAACGACGAACTCGCGGAAGCTTGCGTCAAACTCGGCCACGCCCCCTTCGTCGCGGTTGATACCGAGTTCATGCGCGAGCAAACCTTCTGGCCGCGGCTCTGCCTGATCCAGATAGCGGCGAACGGCACCGAAGTGCTAATCGACAGCTTGGCGCCTGGCCTCAACCTCACCCCTTTGTTCGAGCTAATGGTTAGTGAGCGGGTGCTAAAGGTCTTTCACTCGGCGCGGCAAGATATTGAAATCGTGCACCATTTGGCGGGCGTGATACCGCACCCGATCTTCGATACCCAGGTCGCCGCCATGGTGTGCGGCTTCGGCGAAGCGGTGAGCTACTCGATGCTGGTAAAACGGCTGCTTAACCGCAACCTGGATAAGACCTCGCGCTTCACCGATTGGAGCCGCCGCCCCCTATCGGAGCGCCAGCTCACTTACGCGCTTGGCGACGTCCTGCATCTTCGCGACCTTTATCCGAAGCTCAGGGCCCAGCTCGACAAATCCGAGCGTGCAAGCTGGCTCAATGAAGAGATGGCGGTGCTGACCGACCCTGAAACTTACGAGCTTCATCCTGAGCAGGCGTGGAAGCGGCTCAAGATGCGCGTCAAAACCCCGAAGTCGCTCGCCGTGCTCATGGAGCTTGCCGCCTGGCGCGAGCGCGAGGCGCAGACGCAAGACGTGCCCCGCGCCCGCATCCTCAAGGACGAAGCGCTCTACGATATCGCGAGCCAAGCGCCGCAGACGGTGGAGGATCTCGGCTCCTTGCGCACGCTGCATAACGGCTTTGCTCGCTCGATGCGCGGACGCGCCGTGCTCGAGGCCGTGGGGCGCGGACTCGGCCGCGATCCCAAGACCATACCGCCGATCGAGCGGGGGGAGCCAATGCCGCCTGAGGCACAAGCCGTGGTCGATCTCTTGCGCGTGCTGCTAAAGGCCACGGCAGGCCGTTATGGCGTTGCGCCAAAGCTCATTGCCACGAGTGACGAGCTCGAGCACATCGCCCGCTCCGACGACGACGATGTGCCGGTGCTGCGGGGCTGGCGGCGAAAGCTGTTCGGTGAGGATGCGCTTGCGCTCAAGCGCGGTGAGCTTGCGTTGGCCATCAAAGACGGAGAGGTCGCGGTGCGCCAGACCGGTGCGCTAGCGGCGGAACAGCCAAACGGCAAGGCTTAACAAGAGGCTCACGATGATCGCCGTGGTGAACGGCGCGTAAAAATAGAAATTACCGCGGTCGATCACGATGTCGCCGGGCAGCCGTCCCGGCCCGTAGCGAATGCTGAGGAAGGTCAACACCGCGACGCCAACCAGAAAAACGAGGAGGCCCGCTACGAACTTCATCCTCGGCCCCTACGGCTCTCGATCCGCATCTTGACCGTGGCGCGCACGTCCGGCGGCAAATCCTCGAGCACGCCGAGCAGGCTCATCAGCTCGGAGCGGAGCCCGTGGATCTGATCGATCAGATTGAGCAGCACCGGCACATCCTCCTCGGAGAAGCCGAGCTGGTCCTCGAGATTGCAGATCAGCGTAGCCCGCGCGAGATCGGCTTCCGAAAAGCTTTGCGCGGTCTCCTCGGCCGGCTTGATCAGACCCTGCTTGACCCACACGCGAAGCCGCGTGACCGTCAGGCGCTGCACTCTGGCGACGAGGTCACGCTCGCTCAGCATCAGGCCCGCTCCCTGAGCTTGCGCCGCGGATCGTATCGGTGAGCCTCGCGCCAGGTCTCGGCGAAGCCCTTGAGATCGTCGTCGATCCGCTCCGGCAGGACGACGCTAAGCTTGACCAGCTGATCGCCGGTGCCTGATTTCGTCGTGATACCGCGGCCCTTCAGCCTCAGCGTCTGTCCGGTGTTCGATCCGGGCGGGACCGTGGCGAACACGCGGCCGCCAATGGTCGGCACCTCGACTTTGCCGCCAAGCACCGCCTCGTCGAAGGTGATCGGCACCTCGACGATAATGTCGTCGCCCTCGCGCTTGAATACGGGATGCGGCCGGACACTGATCTCTATCAGCGCATCGCCGGGCTCGCCCTCGCCGATGCCGGGACCGCCCTTGCCCTTTAGCCGCAGCACTTGGCCGTCGGTGACGCCGGCGGGAATCGCGACGTCGAGCGTGCCCCCGTCTGGCAAGGTGATGCGCGTCTTGGTGCCGTTCACCGCGTTGAGGAGATCGACTTCAAGGCGATATTGGGCATCGGGCCCGCGCATAGAGAATCGAGCACCGCCACGTCCGCCCTCGCGCGTGCCTCCACGCTCGCCGAACAGATCGCCGAACAAGTCGCTAAAGGCGCCGATATCCTCGAAGCCCGCCGTCGAGCGATAGCGCGCCCCGTCCTGGCCTCCGGCATATTCGCGGTAGTAGTGCTGCTGCGGCCGCTCTTGCCCAGACGCGTCGATCTCGCCCCGGTCGTACCGCCCGCGCTTCTCGGCATCGCCAAGGATGTCGTAGGCGGCGGTGATCTTCTTGAACTTCTCCCCGGCCGCCTTGTCGCCGGGATTGAGGTCGGGATGCAATTTCTTGGCGAGCTTGCGATAGGCCTTGGTGATGTCCCCGGCACTCGCCGTCTTCGGCACGCCAAGAACTGAATAGAGGTCTTCTGCCAT
>DATFVO010000243.1:0-6474 GCA_035260265.1 Methyloceanibacter sp. | reverse complement strand
AACGACTTCACACCGGAAGAGTGGACCAAGGTGCTAGAGAGCATCATGGTTGCCGGCATTGCCGTATCGGCAGCCGATCCAAGCGGTTTGTGGGGCACTCTCAAGGAAGCAGCTGCAAGCAGCTCGGCGCTCGCTGCAGCTAAGCGCGATCCCAAGTCTAACGAGCTCATCAAGGCGGCGATTGCCGATTTTGAAACATCGGAGGGAAGGGCGAATATTCAGAACGCAATGTGCAAACGCTTTGCACAGGCGGAGCCCGCGGAATGCGTACAGCGCTCATTGGCGAGCCTGCGGGAGGTTTCCGCGATCGTCGACGCCAAGGCCCCGAACGAGGCGGCGGCATTCAAAGCCTGGCTACGCGATATCAGCCAGAAGGTGGCAGAGGCTGCCGTGGAGGGTTCATTCCTCGGCTTCGGTGGCGTTCGAGTAAGCGATACCGAGACGGCGACGCTCCGCGACATCGCCAAGGCACTCGGCACGGCAGCTTAAATCACGCGGGTACGGGCCGAACCTTTTCGCTCAGATGAGCCCGAGTCTGCTCGTGGCACGATAACCGATCCGCGCTCCACGCCGCCATCGCACTGCACACGCCCGGCCATGACGAAGAACGAGGAGGGACAAGAATGACCATCACCGGCGGATGCCGCTGCGGGTCGGTGCGCTACAGGATCGAGGCCGAGCCGCTCTTCGCGCGCCATTGCTGGTGCCGCGACTGCCAATATATCGGGCGCGGGCTCAGGCACGGTAAACGTGTTCTTCGCAAGCGATAACTTGAGGATCGAGGGCGCGCTCACCGACTATACGAGCCACGCCGACAGCGGCACGCTCATGCACCGGACGTTCTGCCCGACCTGCGGCACGCCGATGTTCACTCAAGCCGATACGCGCAAGCACTATATCGGCGTGCGCGCCGGCACCCTCGACGAGCCCGATCTCGGGAAGCCGGAAATCACTATCTGGACCTCGAGCGCGCCGAGCTGGGCCTGCTTCGATCCCGACTTGCCGCGCGAAAGCTAAGGGCGGCCCGCCACCTTCGGTGAGCAAGGGGAAATGAAATCAATTGCAGTTATTGCTAGTTCACGCGCCCCAGCACCTAACGATGGAAAGTCAAGCTTGTGGCGAGGCGATAGACGCCGGACTTCGCGTCGCGCTGGAGCACGTTGATGGTGTGGCCCTTGTCGGTGAGCTTGATGCTCATGCGGCCGGAGAACTTGTCGCCGGCGATCACGGCATGGACGAGATCGCCCTTCGCCGTCCCGCTCACGCTGCCGCTCGCGGCGTACACGCTCTCGTTCCATGAGCCTTTGATCTTGCCGTCCTTGTCGGTGACTTTGAGCGTGGTGTTGACCTCGTAGTCGTTGCCCTTGCAATTGAGCGTCTGGGTCACGTTGCCGCCCGCCACCTTGTACTGCGACGAGCAGGTCACTTTCTTGACTGTGCCGTCGTTCAAAATGACGCTGCCGCCGCCTTTCCAATTGCCCTTGAGCTTGTCGAACGGGTCGCCGGAAGAGGCGGGCGAGGCTGCCTCTCCGCGCGAGGCGAACGACACGGCAAGAACGAGGCAAACGAGGATGACGGCGTAAGAAGCGGGCCTGAGCGGCTTAAATCTCATGAGCATTCCCTCTGATCCAATTGTCGAAAATCCGCTTGGGTGCCATGACTTAGCACGACGGCCTCACGTTTGCGCGGCCCCATAGAGGGTGCGATTGCGCCCAAAAAACGTCAGCCTCAGCCTAGGCATTTCCTCCTCTCCCTTGGGGAGAGGGCTTTATGCCGCGATCTTGCGCGAGCGAAGCTTTGCGGAAGTCGCATGGCAGAAAGGGTGAGGGGGGCGCTGACCTCTACAAATACCGTCGGATCGCCCCCACCCGCTCGCTTCGCCATAAATGGCTTCGCTCGCGTCCTCTCCCCACAGTGGAGAGGAGAAATTTCGTTCCGCCTCCCCGCACCGGGAGGTATGAAGTGAAGGAACGGGAAGCGCGCGAGGTCGTTTTGCCAATGGAGAGCGCTGCCAGAACAGGGACGAGTATGAAGCGCGTCCTGCTCTCGCTGTTGGCGATCGGAGGGGTTTTCTACCCAGCCTTCGTATTTTTTGCGGGAAACGACGCTAATCCATCCGGTGACGAGCTGAAGCTCGCCGCCCAAAGCGCGAGCTCCGAGCAGGCCACCCGTCCCGACATCACCGCAGTCGAGCAGGCGCAAGCCGCCGAGAAACCGGACGGCGCCGACGTCATGGCTCCAGCCGTCCCGAACTCGCGGCACGCCATAACCGTGGAGCGCGGTCTATCGCCAGCGCCTTCCAAGACCCAATCGCCAGCGCCAGCCGAGACCCAATCGCAAGCGCCTGCTCAAGCTCAACCGCAGGCGGCGGCCGAGCCATCGCCAGCGCCAGCTCCACAAGCTTCTCCGCCCAAGCCCGAAGGAGGAACGCTACCTTCGACACAGAGCACTGAAGCATCGCCCGACGCGAAGCCAAGTCAGCCCGAGTTCGTGAAGGTCACTTCGCCCGCGAGCGTTCGCAAGGGGCCGTCGGCGTCGAGCGCAATCATCGGTATTGCCCACACTAGCGCAGAGGCTCAGGTGGTCTCGCGTGACGGAGATTGGGTGCAGATCATCGACCCAGACTCGAAGAAGGCCGGCTGGATCCAACAGAGCTTCCTCGTGCCGCAGACCGCGCCCTCGTCGCGGCCAGCTTCACAACAAGCGATCGACGCGGCTCTCGCCACGCCTCCCGAGGACACCACCGCTTCGGCCGATAACGAGCCATCCGCCAAGTCAAAGTCGCACAAGCATGGCTCGAACCACAGGCGTCACCGGCGGGCGTTCGCCTGGGGATTCATCTTCAGACACGCTTGGTAGGGACACGCACCATTCATACAACTTGTTCCAGTCTAGGAACGCCCCTACCTTTTCGGCCGCCGCTGGTTGGACCAGAACTACCCCAAGCGCCGCTGCCACCATGATGGTCCGCATTTATTTCCCCCCCCATCATGAAGCTGCAAAGCCGCCAATGACCCAGCCTATGGCGCGGATAATTATTGCGGCAGCGGATCAGCGTCGTCGGGACCTGACAGATCCTCTGGACCTTCACCCGGAAGCTCGCTGTCAATAGCGTCGCCTGCGACTGGGGCGTCGGGGTCGTCAAGCGGCTTGAGTAGGTTACTACCGAACCCTCCCTGTAAAGGACCAACCGGGAAGATAGGCTGGTTCCCCGTTCCCGCGTAGGGCGCTACCGGGAAGATGGATGCGCCGTTCTCGCGGTCGACTTCAACCTGGCCCTTGCCAATGTCGATCCCGATTTCCGATCCGGGCTGCTCTTCGTTTTGAATTTCGTCGGAAAGAGATTGGGCGAACACCGGCCCCGCAAGGCTTAAGGTCAATGCCGCTGCAAGTCCGACGATTGCTCGACGCATGGCAGTTCCTCCCGGGGAATTCAGACCGGCACTCTTAGTACCAAAAATCCGAGCCGAAAGGTCCTAAGAGCTTCAAGCGCAATGAGTGCGTGGCCTTGACGGTGACCGCGCCGAGATGGTTCTCGGCCTTGTACTGCTTGATGTAGTCTTCAAGTGCGAGTTGGGCACGGCTCGCCGCTGTCTCCTTGTCGAATCCATCGCCGGTTCCGGCCAGAACAACACAAGCCGCCGACGCTGGCGCGCCGAGAGCCGCGCACAACGCTGTCGCAACCGATGCCAACGTCATGGTCCGCAAATACGCCTCCTGAACGTGACGCCAAAAAAAGGCGTTCGATCAGTTTGGGGGATGCCCGAACGCCCTAAAGAGCTTTCGCGCGGGGTGCCGGGAGGGAAAACCGGCACCTGAGGAGCCACATCTTCGGGTAGACGGGGGCACTACCGATGTAACAGACGTGGTCCCACTGAGAATTATAAGACGCTACACACGTGGGTAATATGAAAATATTATGACGCCTCCTTTCAAGGGTGCGTCTAATATCGATGTCCTCAATAGCGTACATCGATGAAGGCGATAACTGCGCAGCTCGCTTCCTGCCATCTTGTGTGCTACTACTCATTAATTGGCATGACTGGGGCACGTTAGGCGCTTGTGCCACTCCCGTCAGGGAGAGTGTGTCATGTCGGTCAATGAAATTCCCCGAACTCTCGGTTCTCAAGCCCGCAAACTCCACTCGGAGTCGATCGCAAGGACGTGTGAGGCGATCGATCGGGTTCGACTCTCAAGAGCCGCAACGCGACATGCCATCGAACGAAGTCGAAAGTCTCTCCACGAGACACAAGCGCTTTTAGTTGCGCTCCGCCACATCTATTCAGGTGATTGCCGACGGTTAGCGCCGACTGCTGCAGGACATTCCCGCATGAAAGGGAATTGATTAGGCACTTTCAGACGGTGGGGCCAGTGAAACGATGCCATGAACAGGCTCGTGCTGGTTCCGTGTGTAGTAGTGGTCGCGTCGTATGCCGCCCTGGCGTCATATATCGCATGGCCTACTATTGTGTATGAGCACGGCAGGTCGCGGGCTGAATTAGACACTTCCACCTCTGTTGCGAGCCGCGGCGCGATGCGCAATGACCGTAGCTCGCCTACAGAGCAGACGAACCCGGTGCTCCCTTCCTATGAAGCTCGGAACCAGCCAGTGGCGCTGACTGCAAAGTCTGCACCTGTAGTTTTACCGGAAGACCATGAGTTGACATGGGTGACAGTGTTACTCCCCGCCAGGGTTCATGCCGGTCCCTCAGTCGACACTCCTATCACCCAATTTTATGCAGTTGGAACACCACTTCATGCCAGGCGCTATTGGAACGACTGGATTGAAGTCGTCGAACCCGGCACCTCGAAATCCGGGTGGATCTATCGAAAATATTTAGGTGCGATTAGCAATTACGAGCAGGGCAAGATCGCGTCTCAAGAAGCGCAAGCGCAAAGGTCTGTTGCCCGTCCTGTTTCAGCCAAGCGTTACGCGAACATCCGTCGCTCTTCGAAACAATCGACTCGTGTCAAGCAGGTCGCTGCAAGACCCATCCGTGGCAAAACCGAAATGGCAAGTTTGTTGCAGCGAGCATTCAGCGGCTACTGAGGAGATCACGTGCACTTTTTTGATCTGACTCCATGACCGCTGAGTTTGAAGGAGTGAAGACTATAGTACAGGAGGAAAGCAATAATCAGATTGATAGCTGTTGACCGAGGTTAGCGACCCTTGCAAGGAGGTGTTGGCGCGCTCGGCAGTCGGGAGTGCAAACTAGAAGTCGAGAACACAGGACCCATCGCTGTTCCCCAAAGGAACCGCAAGAGGCCCCGTCTCCCCCGTCAGGGCTTCTTTCCCGCGTAACCAGTCAAGTAGGAGGCAGTACCATGACAAAGCGCAAATCTGCCGCCGACACGGCGCACTCTACACATCGCAAGACCGCTGCTAAAGCTGCCACTAAGAAGCCGCGCGGTACGTATCTCAAGACCGCGGTTAAATTTGAGGAACTCGCTCGCGATGCGCAAATGCCACTCTCAATGCGCACTCTCGCCGAGAAAAGCGTAGTTCAGACCCGCGAGCTTTGTGAGCGCTCTCTCGAAACTGTACTAGAGAGTTGGGAGAGATTCGTCGATGCGGGTCAAGGGGCCGTGGCGCTCAACCGTAAGGCTATCGACATTGCTCGGCGCAATATCAATACCGGTTTCGGTCTTGCGGTGAACTTGGCCAGGGCGAAGAACCTTGCTGAGGTTATGGAACTGCAGGCAGCCTATTGGAACAAGCAGCTCGGTGAACTGGCGGCTCAAGCCGGAGAAATACGCACCCTATCTACTAAGGTGACTGCTGATGTGGCAGCACCGATCAGGGCGCAAGTAACGCGCAGCACCAAAAGCCTACACAAGGCGACTTAGAATCACTTAACTGCCGCTCAAGCAAAAGCGCCGGCACTCTGCCGGCACTTTTGGCTTACTGCCCGTACCGTGGGCGTGGGACTGGCGGCCCGACCCTCGTAGTGTGTGATATCCGCTAATGACCCAAACCGGACATGTGGGAGGTCGCGCTCAAGGCGCCCGATTAAGAGCTTTTCCACTATTGCCCCGGCGCATTCAGCACAGTTCGAAAGCCGATATGAGCCGCCCCTAGGTCCACCTCCTGCGGCTGCCGGCGGTTGGTCGGTAGCGCGAACAATAGTTGTAGGCGCAGAGATACGAGCCACCTTTGATTAGGTGACATGCACCACGGGAAAAGATAATTGGAGAGAAGGTGAAATGATGAAACCTGAGGCATGCGCTAACTGTGGGTCGCCAGACATTTCTGGATGGATTACCGGTAAGCCTTCGAGCTTTAAGCGATCGCCACGCCATAAGGACAGAGAGATGCTTTACCTCTGCCCCTCCTGCTTTGAAAAGGAAATGTCGACTCGAAATCTACAGGAAGATCAATTGAGGCGCCGCGTTCGGTGGCAATTCGGTGGCAATTCGCCCTATGTCCACACTGGACAGTTTGGAAAGCCTTGAGGATGGGTGGCCGAGCGGTTG
>DATFVO010000242.1:0-8881 GCA_035260265.1 Methyloceanibacter sp. | reverse complement strand
GTTGGTGGCGGCGATGATCCGAACATTGGTCCTGATCGGGGTGCGACCGCCAACCGTCGTGTATTCGCCTTCCTGAAGCACGCGCAGGAGACGCGTCTGCGCCTCCATCGGCATGTCGCCGATCTCATCGAGAAACAGCGTCCCGCCTTCGGCCTGCTCGAAGCGTCCGATGTGGCGGTTCTGTGCCCCTGTGAACGCTCCCTTCTCGTGGCCGAACAGCTCGGACTCGATCAGCTCGCGCGGGATCGCTGCCATGTTAATGGCGACGAACGGTCCGTTGCGGCGCTTGCCGTATTCGTGCAGCGCGCGGGCGACAAGCTCCTTGCCGGTGCCCGACTCGCCCGTGATCATCACCGTGAGGTCGGTCTGCGTCAGACGGGCAAGCACGCGATAGATGTCCTGCATCGCCGGGCAGCGTCCGATCAGCGGCAGTCCTTCATGGGTCTCACCCGAGAGCCGCTGCGCCTTGCGCCGCGGCTCGGCGAGCGCGCGGCCGACGACGGCGACGAGCTCGTTGAGGTCGAAAGGCTTCGGCAGATATTCGTAAGCGCCACGCTCAGCCGCTGTGATCGCGGTCATGAAGGTGTTCTGCGCGCTCATCACGATGATCGGCAGGTCGGGCCTTAGCTTCTTGACGCGTGGAATGAGATCGAAGGCGCTCTCGTCCGGCATCAACACGTCGGTAATGACGAGGTCGCCCTCCCCCGAGCTGATCCAGCGCCACAGAGTCGCGGCGTTGCCGGTGGCGCGCGGCGCATAGCCCGCCCGCGCTAGAGCTTGGTTCAGCACGGTGCGGATCGCGGCGTCGTCGTCGGCGATGAGAATGTTGCCTTTAGCCATGCCTTGCTAAGCCTGCCCCTCTTGCGGCGCTTCGCTGTCCGCCATCGGCATCAGCGTGCGGAAGACGGTGAAGCGCGGACGCGAGTCGCATTCGATGATGCCGCCATGGTCGCCGATAATCTTGGCGACGAGGGCAAGTCCAAGCCCAGTGCCCGATGGCTTGGTGGTGATGAAGGGATCGAACAGATGCGGCATGAGCTCGGTGGGCACGCCCGCGCCATTATCCTCGACTGCGATCTCGAGCGGCAGGCTGACGCGCGCCTGGCTCCCCGGCACCGAGAGGCGCACTCCAGGCCGGAACGAAGTGGTGAGCGTGATCTGCCCGTCGGCCCTGTCTTCGCCGATCGCCTCTGCCGCGTTCTTGACGAGGTTGAGGAATACCTGGATCAGCTTGTCGCGGCTTCCAGGCACCGGAGGCAGCGACGGATCGTAATTCTCGACGATCTTGATCTGACGGGCAAAGCCGGTACGCGCAATCTGCTTCACGTGATCGAGCACGTCGTGGATGTTGACCGCCTCGCGCTGGATGGGCCGCTCGTCGCCGAAGATCTCCATGCGGTCGACAAGCTTGCAGATACGGTCTGACTCGGCGCAGATGAGCCGGGTCAAAGTGCGGTCGCCGTCGGTGCGCTCGCTCTCGAGAAGCTGCGCCGCGCCTCTGATGCCCGACAGCGGATTCTTGATCTCATGCGCGAGCACTGCTGCAAGCCCCGACACCGAACGCGCTGCCCCGCGATGGGTAAGCTGGCGCTCGATCATCTGTGCCATGCTGCGCTGCTGAAGCATGATGAGAACGCTTCCGGGCATTTCGGCCACGGGCCCGCCGTAGAGGTCGACGAGTTTGGGCGCCTCGAAGCGGAACGAGCCGAGATCGACGCCATACTCATTGACGGTAGTGCCGTTTCGTTGCACCTGCTCCACAAGAGCAATGAGTGGGCTGCCGAAAGCGACGACGTCGGTGAGCTCGCGCCGGCAAAGCACAGCCGCGCTCATCTGGAAGAAGTCCTCTGCGGCGGTGTTGACGTGGTCGATCTTGAGCCCCTCGCCGATGACGAGGAGCGGATGCGGAAGTGCACCGAGCAACGCCTCAGCCTGGATTTGCAGCGGTTGGGGACTGCGACGAAGGCTGGGCCTTTTGGTCGAGCCGCTCAAGAGGTGTATCCTTTGGTGGCTTTTATTGTCGTCTGACCCAGATATGCACAAAGTTTATGCAAACAGCCCGTATGATCCATAATTGGGCAGCACGATACGAGGGAATTTGCGCCAGGGCAATACTTGTGTTGCCGCAGTGCAGCATTTCCACGAGGCGCTGGTCTTCCCTATGATTCAGCGGCTTAGTTCACCAGAAAGGGCGCGATCGTGAGCGTTGCGGGGTTGATCGTAGCTGCTGGTCGTGGGGCCAGAGCAACCGAAAGCGGCTGCCCAAAGCAATATCGCCCCATCGGCGGCGTGCCGATGATCACACGTGCGATCGGCGCGTTTGCTTCGCATCCAAAGGTCGACGAGATCCTCGTCGTGATCCATCAGGACGATGCGGAACTCTATGCCGAAGCAAGCCGTCCTTTCGCGGAACACTTGCGAGAGGCAGTGACTGGCGGAGCCACGCGGCAAGATTCGGTTCGCGCCGGCCTTGAGGCTTTGACCAGCAAAGCGCCACGCTCGGTATTGATCCACGATGCGGCGAGGCCGTTCGTCGATCAGTCGATCATCACGCGCGTCATCACGAGTCTCACCGTGCATGACGGCGCCCTGCCCTGTCTTCCCGTCACCGACACATTGAAGCGTGCAAGCCAAGGCCGAGTTACCGAAACGATCAAGCGCGATGAACTCTGGCGCGCGCAGACGCCGCAAGGATTCCGCTTCGATGCAATCCTAGCAGCCCATCGTGCGGCGGCGAGAGAGCGTGGCCGCGACTTCACTGACGATGCGGGCGTCGCCGAATGGTTCGGGCTCGATGTGGCTCTCGTCGAGGGCTCAGAGCAGAACCGCAAGCTCACCACTACCGAGGACCTGCGCATTGCAGATGAGTTGCTGCGGCCTCGCGAGGTTCGAGCGGGCAAGATTCGCGTCGCGACGGGCTACGACGTGCATGCCTTCGGTCCTGGCAATGCCGTGGTGCTGTGCGGCGTCAGCATTCCGCACGCGAAGAAGCTCATCGGCCACAGTGACGCAGATGTCGGTCTGCATGCGCTGACCGATGCGCTGCTCGGCGCCATCGCCGAAGGCGATATCGGCGTCCACTTCCCGCCGTCTGATGCGCGCTGGCGCGGCGTTGCTTCCGAAATTTTTCTCAAGCATGCCGCGAACAAAGTGAAGGAACGTGGCGGCGAGATCGTGCATGTCGATGTCACGCTGCTGTGCGAGGCGCCGCGCATAGGCCCTTACCGCGAAGCGATGCGTGCGCAGATCGCCAAGATACTCGGACTCGACACAGGCCAGGTCAGCATCAAGGCCACCACCAACGAAGGCTTGGGCTCGATCGGCCGCGGCGAAGGGATTGCGGCAATGGCGACCGCGACGGTCAGCCTGCCATGAGCGAGAGGATCGAGATTGGCCCGCGTCTCATCGCGCAGGCCGCAGAGCTACTCGAGGCCGCCCGCGCCCGCGGCGAGACCGTGGTGACGGCAGAGTCGTGCACCGGAGGGCTGCTCGCCGCGACCCTCACCGCCATCCCGGGCTCATCGGACGTATTCGAGCGCGGCTTCGTCACCTACTCCAATGCGGCGAAGAGTGAGATGCTCGGCGTTCCTTTTTGGCTGATCGAGCGGCACGGCGCCGTGAGCGAAGACGTCGCACGTGCCATGGCTGGAGGGGCGCTAACTCATTCGCATGCAAGTCTTGCCATGTCGGTGACCGGGATAGCCGGGCCCGACGGCGGAACGCCTGAAAAACCGGTCGGGCTCGTTCACTTCGCAGCGTTGCGACGCGACGAGACGATCCATCACGAGCGCGTCCTGTTCGGCGACCTCGGAAGGGCGGAAATCAGACGAAAGAGCGTGAAGCGGGCGCTTGCCCTGCTGCGTTCACTGCTGTGAGGCGAACGCCGGCGCGCGCGTCCCGTAGATCTCATCGGCGCGAGCCTCAAAGGCGCTCGTGTATCGCTCGACTGCCCTCGCGAACAGGCCTCCCACGAGCCGTTCGAACAGGCGCGAACGGAACGCGTAGGCGATGTAGAACTCAACCTCCGAGGCATCTGCGCCGCGCGGCACAATGTGCCAGCGGTTCTCCAGGAAGGTGAAAGGCCCGTCGAGATATTCGACGAGGATGGTGCGGGTGGCGCGGTCGAGATGGACGCGCGTGGTGAAGGTCTCGTGGATCATGCCGTAGCCCACGGTCATGGCGGCGACCATCACCTCTTTCCCGTCGATCTGCTCACGGCGTTTCACAATGAGCTCCTCGCAGAGCGGCAGGAACTTGGGATAGTCCTCGACGCGCGCGACCAATGCGAACATTTCGTCCGCCGAATGCGCGACAGGATGCTTGATCTCGTAAACGTGCATGAGCGATGAACTAGCCGATAAGCGCCTAGGCGTTAAGCGAGGCCTGGCGCAGCGCTTTCAGCCGCGCGAAGTCTTCGGCGGCATGGTAGGACGACCGGGTCAGAGGGCTCGAAGCCACGAGCAGAAAGCCTTTCTCGTGGGCCGCGCGGCCATAGGCGTCGAATTCCTCTGGCGTGACAAAGCGGTCAATGGCCGCATGTTTCCGGGTCGGCTGCAGATACTGGCCGATGGTAAGGAAATCGACATTCGCGGCGCGCAGATCGTCCATGACCCCGGCGACTTGGTCGCGCCTCTCCCCGAGGCCCACCATCATGCCGGACTTGGTGAACAGCCGGCCATCGAGCTCCTTGGCGCACGCGAGCAATGCAAGCGAGTGTCGGTAGTCGGCACCGGGCCTGATGTACCGGTAGAGCGCGGGCACCGTCTCGACATTGTGGTTGAACACGTCGGGCTTGGCCTCAACCACGATTTCGAGCGCGCCTTTCTTGCGCAGGAAGTCGGGCGTCAACACCTCGATGGTGGCCGTAGGGGTTGCAGCTCTGATCGCGCGGATGGTTGCAGCGAAATGAGCAGCGCCACCGTCAGCAAGATCGTCGCGATCAACCGAGGTCACGACCACATGCGTGAGCCCGAGTTCGGCGATCGCAGCGCCCACGCGCTCAGGCTCTCCTTGATCGAGTGCGCCGGGCCTGCCGGTGCGCACATTGCAGAAAGCGCAAGCCCGCGTGCAGGTATCGCCCATGATCATCACAGTCGCGTGCCGGTTGCCCCAGCATTCGCTGATATTGGGACAGGCAGCCTCCTCGCAGACCGTGTGGAGACGATGCGCCCGCAGCGTCGAACGCGTCGCATCGAAGGCGCGCGCGCCGGGCGCCTTGACGCGGATCCAGGGCGGCTTCGGCAGCACAGGCGTGTCGGGCAGCCGCGCCTTCTCGGGGTGGCGCGGCCGCGCGGCACTCACATTATCGACCAACAAGACCATCAAACCTCAACGCTCAGGTCGCAGGCCGGGCAGGGCCTCTGATGCTCCGCCAAATCCACAAGACGAGAATGGCGCCGATGCTCGCAACGATCAAATTGCCGAGCCAGCCATAGAACGCGATGTTCAAGGCATTGGCGAGCGTGCCGCCGACGAAAGACCCGGCGATGCCGACCAGCAGATTGGTGAGAAGGCCATGATTGCTGGCCGTGACCTTCTCCGCGATGTACCCGGCAATTATGCCGATGATGAGCATGCCGATAAACCCGACACCCGGCATGGACAACAAAGTCTGGGCGTTGTTCATCGAGACCTCCCGATCAGACGCGCCGCACATGGCCTAACGCCGTCAATAGTAACGATGATCCATATAGGCCTTAACGGCTCTCATTGTAGATGCGTAGAATCCTCACCGCATGCGCTGCCAGACGAGAATGCAGATGATGGCGCCCACCGTGGCGATGATGATTTCGCCGATCATGTTGGAGGCGCCAAGCCCTAGCAGGCCGGCGAGAAGGCCGCCCACCACCGCGCCGATAATACCGATCAGGAGGTTGACCAGCAGGTCCTGCTGGCGCCCTAGAATGTAAGAGGCAAGCGCGCCGGCGATCAGGCCGACCAGTAGAAAGATGATAAGGCTCATGATTTCGTTCCCCTTTCTCGGCGCTCGCCTCGCCGCGCGGGCTAGATGTGAAGCGCGCGGCCGAAGGCATCGAGCACCGATTCGCCCATCATCTCCGACAATGTCGGGTGGGGGAAGATGGACGCGATCAATTCGGCCTCGGTGGTTTCGAGCGTCTTGGCAATGCCGAAGCCTTGGATGAGCTCGGTAGCCTCGGCGCCGATCAGGTGCGCCCCGAGCAGCGCGCCGGTCTTGGCGTCGAAAATGGTCTTCACCATTCCCTCCGTCTCGCCGAGCGCGATGGCCTTGCCGTTAGCCGAATATGGGAAGCGGCCTATTTTGAGCTCGTAGCCTCCGGCGCGCGCGGCATCCTCGGTCAGACCGATGCTTGCCACTTGCGGTGAGCTATAGGTGCAGCCCGGAATGTTAGTCTTGTCCAGCGGATGCACACGTTCAATGCCAGCGATCTTCTCGACGCAGATGATGCCCTCGTGGCTCGCCTTATGCGCAAGCCAGGGCGGACCGACCACATCGCCGATGGCATAAAGACCCGGCGCCCTGGTGCTGCACCATTCGTCGACGACGATATGGCCCTTCTCGATTTTGACCCCTTGCTCTTCGAGCCCGATCGCTTCGACATTGCCGGTGATGCCGATAGCGAGGATGACGCGCTCGACGGTGATCTCGCCAGCTTCGCCGCCCGGCCTCTTCAGCATCGCGGTGACGCTGCCCTCGCCTTTGACAAGCCGCTCGACTAAGGTGCCGGTGTGGATGGCAATGCCTTGCTTGGCGAAGGCCTTGCGCGCGAGCGTCGAGATTTCGGCGTCTTCGGCGGGCAGGATGCGATCGAGAATCTCGACCACAGTCACCTCCGCTCCGAGCGAGCGGTAGAAGCTCGCAAACTCGATGCCGATCGCGCCTGAGCCAACAATGAGCAGAGACTTGGGAAAGCTGTCGGGCACCATCGCCTCTTTGTAAGTCCAGATCAGCTTCCCGTCCGGCTCGAGCCCGGGCAAGGCGCGAGCGCGGGCACCCGTCGCGATGATGATGTGCTTGGCGTCAATGTCGGGCAGCGCTTGCCCGCTTTTGTTCGCCACCGCGATGCGTCCAGCGCCTTTCAGACGCGCCGTTGCATCGATCACCGTGATCTTGTTCTTGCGCATCAAATAGGCGACGCCGTTAGACAGACGCTCAGCCACTTTGCGGCTTCGCTCCACCACGCTAGGCAGATCAAAGCGCACACTATCTGCGGCAAGCCCGAACTCCGCGGCCCGCTTCATCGTGTGATAAAGCTCCGATGTTCGGAGCAGCGCCTTGGTCGGGATGCAGCCCCAGTTAAGGCAGATGCCGCCGAGATGCTCGCGCTCGACGATCGCGGTGTTTAGCCCAAGCTGCGCGGCGCGAATGGCGGCGACATAGCCGCCGGGTCCCGCGCCGATGACGGTGAGATCGAAACGGGTCTCGCTCATCGCAAAGATGCTTGAACCATCGCTGCAAACATGGGTGTGAAACTCACTCGGTGGGGAAAGGGATCGATCCGCCGTCGGTATTATTTTTCTCTGGAAACTGGTCCAACTTGCGGTCCGAGCCAGTTACAGGTCGCAGGATGAGCGATTGCACGAGCACGGCGAGAATAGGCGGCATGAACGTCACCAGGAATTTCCGCCATTCGCTGTAGGCATCGAAACCGACATAGCGCCACGTCTCGATTGAAGCGACGCCGAAGAAGACGAGGAGCGGCGCGAGCAGCACGCTCGTCGCGCCGGCAAGAGCTCTGCGGTTTCGCGCGATGCCGAGCGTTACGGCAAAAATGATCGGGCCGAGCACGGCATAGATCAGCACGGCATAGGCTCCGACCGCCTCATCGATGTTGCAGGCGAGCCCCTCCCCCTGGCACGGCACTCTCGCGATGATTTGCCCGAACAGGAGTCCGGCCAGGCACGACAGCGCGCCGGCAATGACGAGCGTGAGGATAAGCCGCGCATAGGCCCGCTGCATGGCCCTCCCCTTTAAACCCTCAGACCAACATGATCACGGGGTCTTCGATATAGGCCTTGAAGACGGCAAGAAGCTCGGCGCCAAGTGCACCGTCGATGACGCGGTGGTCGACCGAGAGCGTGACGCTCATCATCGTGGCGATTTTGAGCGCGTCGTCTTTCACGATCGCGCGCTTTTCGCCCAGCCCGACGGCCAGGATTGATGCCTGCGGCGGATTGATCACCGCATCGAAGCGATGGATGCCGTACATGCCGAGATTAGAGATGGTGGTCGAGCCGCCTTGATATTCGTGCGGCGCGAGACGCTTGGAGCGGGCGCGGGCGGCAAGATCGCGCATTTCGTTGGAAATCTCCGACAGGCTTTTCACCTCCGCGTTGCGGATAACCGGCGTATGCAGTCCGCCGCCTTCGAGCGCCACCGCAACCGCGATGTCGGAAGCGCGATGACGCAAGAGTCCAGACTCCGTCCAGGTGGCGTTGGCGCCAGGCACCGCCTGAAGCGCCATGGCGAAGGCCTTGATGATGAAGTCATTGACCGAGAGCTTGAAGGCGCGCGGCCCATTTTGCGGCGCCATGCCGTTAAGTCTGGCGCGAGCAGCTAGCACCGCGTCGAGCTCGCAATCTATAGCGAGATAGAAATGCGGGATGGTCTGCTTCGACAGCGTAAGCCGCTCGGCGATGAATTTTCGCATCGCGTCGAGCGGGACAAGCTCGTATGAGTCAGGCGCGTAGAGCGCGAGTACTTGGCTGTCCGACATGCCTTGCGCGGCAGGTACTTCTTGCCGCCTGACGAGCTCTTGCTGACTGGCTCGCGGTGGTTCTACTGTGCGCGCCTGTTCGGCTTGCGAAGTCCTGGCCGCCGTCCGCTCGATGTCGGCCTTGACAATGCGGCCGTATGGTCCGGAGCCATTGATGGTTTGAATATCGATGCTCCGCTCACGCG
>DATFVO010000241.1:0-2301 GCA_035260265.1 Methyloceanibacter sp. | reverse complement strand
CTCAGCCCTAACTTCCTCGCGACCGTCTCTTCGCTTGGCCAGCAGTTGCCGTTAAGCCGATTTGCGCTGTCGATATAGAACCGCATGACGGCAGCCGTTTTCCAGCTGCCGCAATCGATGAGGTCTGACACGGCGATTAGTGCAATGGTCTTCGCATCGACCTTGCCGACTTTCTTCGGGGGAGGATTGTGCCGCCGATGCTATCGGGAAGGATAGTGCCCGGTGCCAATTCGGTGCCAATTCGGCTGTTTGTACCCATCAAAACGCCCGATTTTCCGGGCCTTTTTATTGATAGTCACATTGGTGAATAGACTGTGAGACCGTCCCGCCACAGGAGCGTGCTAGGGAACCATCATGGTTAGCATCCGCCCTTTCTTGAGCGTCATGCTCGCCGCAAGCCTTGCCTTCGGCTTTGCGCTCGCATCGACCCCGGCTTCCGCCAAGAGGAAGCATCCGCCGAAGCAGACGCAGGAGCAGCAAAAGCCGCCGGAGGACTCTCCCGACGTGATTTTCGCCAAGGGCCTTATCGGCAAGACTTATGACGATGCGCTTACCGTCGATGGTTGGGACGAGATCGACGGCGGATTGGTCGCCCCTCCCATCTACGTTCACCGCTATCAGCGCGAGGACGGCACCTATCTCGTCCTGACCAGCCAAGAGGTGAAGAAGGCGACGCCGACCGCCCCCGCGTCCTACGTCGTCACCGACGCGCTGATCGTGCCGAAGCCGCAACCCGACGTGCAATTCTCTATCGCTTGCGTTCTTGGCAAGGACGAGATGCTGAACTTCATGGGCGAAGCAAAGGGGAACGAGGACAAGGAATGGTGGACCGACGTGAGGCGCGCCTGGCAGATCTCGCTCGAGACCGGAGCGATCGCCTCGGTTCCGCCCAAGGGCATCCGTTGCACCAACGCCGGCTATGGGCAATAGGAGCGCGCTCATGAAAGCCGTCCTCAAAGGCAAGGTGATCGCCGCGAGCGACGACATCGTCGAGCACGGCGGCTACGCCTACTTTCCGAACGAGCATGTGCGGCTCGAGCTGCTTGAGAAGACCCCGAAAACCGCGGCGGACCTCGAATGCCCGCACGGCGTCCAGTTCTACGACGTGGTGCTCGACGGCAAGCGCCACTCCCGCGCCGCTTGGCGCTACGAGGCGCCGCGTCCCTCGATGAAGCATGTCGCCGACCGCTTCGGCTTTTGGGAGGACATCGAGGTCGGCTAATCGCCTCTCCAAGATAACCGGCTACTCCCACACCGGTAGCTTCTCCTGCGCAGCGAGTGCGGTCATGGCAGCTTCGAGTTCCGAAACGAAAGCATGGTAGGACTCCTTGCCGTAGAGCGGCTCGCCGACGCTGACGATGACGTTGAACGGCACGAGCAGAGCTGAGCCGCGCGGCAGCGCCTTGCCGAGGCCATGCATGAATACCGGCAGCACCGGCACGTTCGGACGCGCTTTGGCGAGATGGCCGATGCCTTTCTTGAACGCTTGCAGCGTCTCTGGCTCGCCGCGCGTGCCTTCCGGGAAGATCGCCAGGATCTCGCCGCGGTCTAGCGCCTGCTCGGCGAGAAGCAGCGGGTTGCCGCCTTCCTTGCCGCTGCCGCGCTTCACCGGAATGATGCCGACGATGTTGTCGGCGAACCAGCCGCGCAATTTGCTCGAATAGAAATAGTCCATCGCCGCCACAGGGCGGAGCTTGGACAGGAGCCGCAGCGGCATCAGCGACATCATCGCCAGGGCGTCGAGATTCGAGTTGTGGTTTCCGGCGAGGACAGCAGGCCCGTCTTTCGGCAAGCGCTCGCGATTGCGCACTGTAAGGCCAAGCGCGACGAGGATCACCGCGCGCACTACGACTGCGAAGAACAGGAACCTGAGCAGCCTCGTGAGCGGGTTCTTGCTCATGGGTAGTAGAAATAGCGGACGAAATGCACGAATACCGGCGCCGCGTAAGTCAGGCTGTCGACGCGGTCGAGAATACCGCCATGGCCTGGGATCAGTCCGCCGGTGTCCTTCACGCCGAGGTCGCGCTTCATCGCCGACATGGTGATGTCGCCGAGGAAGCCGGCAATCCCGAGGATGAGGCCTGCGAGCGCAGACCAGCGCATATCCATCGGTGTGAGATAGGGGCCAGCAAGCGCCGCAACGAGAGTGGTGGTGGCGACGCCGCCGATCAGACCCTCCCAGGTCTTCTTAGGGCTGACATGCGGCGTTACCTTGTGGCGGCCCAGCAGCTTGCCCCAGCAATATTGCGCCACGTCGTTGAACTGCGTCAGCACCACAAGGAAGAACAGGAGCCCGATACC